>JAEWKL010000058.1 GCA_023386115.1 Pseudomonadota bacterium | reverse complement strand
GGCAAGACGCGCGGCACGGGCGTTCGGGATGAGACGTGGTCGGCCCGATGGGGCGGGGGAGGGGAGCCGTCCCGTCTTCGGGGACGAAGCGCAGGCGCGTTTGGCGGCGTGGGAACCAGCCGCTATGGCCGCTCCGGCGGTCGGGCGGCCATTCCCTCCTTCGCCGACCAGCGCTGGAACACCATCGATGCGGAAGCGTGCCACCACCCGGCCCGGCAGGACGATGACGGCCTCGCCCCCCCTCGAAGCCGCCCCGCTCGGGGAGCCCCGAGTCGAGGCTTCCGTAGGCGCCGCACCGGCACCGGTTCAGCTCGGATGCTTAGGCGAGACGATCGCCTACAACCTCCGCCTCGCGCAGAACGCGTCGTTCCAGGCCTTCAGTGCCCTGACCGGCGATCTCGGCTTGCGTCCCGGCTGGTACGCCCTGCTGCAGCTCATCGGCGACAATCCCGGCGTCAGCCAGACCGCACTCAGTCTCGCGACGAGCCGCGACAAGAGCACCCTGACCCCGCTGCTCGGCGATCTCGAGCGGCGCCGGCTGATCCGGCGCGAGCCCGACCCCCTCGACCGGCGGGGGCGCCGGATCAGCCTGACGGAGGAAGGGCGGGCGAAGCTCGCTTTGCTCGCGGATTGTGCGGCGCGCCACGATGCCCGGCTCAACGCCCTGTTCGCGCCGGAACAGCAGCGGCAGCTCGTCTCGCTGCTGAAGATCCTGACCGAATCCCTGACCACGGACACGCCGTCGCCCGGCCCGGGCGCCGACGAGGAGTGACCGATGTACACGACGAGCAGCGCCTTCCTCGATGCCCTGATCGAGGCCAACGTCTCGTTCATCTTCGCCAATGTCGGCAGCGATCACCCGGCCTTGATCGAAGCGATCGCCGAGGCGCGGGCCGCCGGCCGGGCGATCCCCGAGATCGTCACCTGCCCCAACGAGATGGTCGGCATGAGCGCCGCCCACGGCTACTGGCAGGCGAGCGGCGTGCCCCAGGCGGTCGTGGTGCATGTCGAGTGCGGCACCCAGGCGCTCGCGGGCGCGGTGCACAACGCCGCCAAGGGCCGCGCTCCGATGATCGTCTTCGCGGGCGCCTCCCCGTTCACCCAGAACGGCGAGCTGAAGGGGAGCCGCAACGAGTTCATCCAGTGGATCCAGGATGTCCACGACCAGCGCGGGCTGGTGCGCGGCTACATGCGCTACGACAACGAGATTCGCACCGGCAAGAACGTCAAGGACCTGGTCCATCGGGCGCTGCAATTCGCCAATTCCGATCCGAAGGGCCCCGTCTACCTGATGGGGGCCCGCGAGGTGATGGAGGAGGAGGTCGCGCCGACCGGAAACGACGCAGCCGCCTGGCGCCCGGTCGAGCCGGCCGCCCTCAGCACGCGGGGCGTACAGGCCATCGCGACGGCGCTCGCGGGCGCGCGCCGGCCGCTCCTCGTCACGTCCTTCGTCGGCCGCAACCCGGGGGCGGTGGCGCCGCTCACCGCCCTGTGCCGGCGCCTGGGCATGGGCGTGCTCGAATCGGTGCCGAATGCGATGAATTTTCCGCATACCGACCCGCTCTACCAGGGCAACCAGTGGAACCACCCGAGCCAGAATCCGGTGCTCGCGGCGGCGGACGTGATCCTGGTCGTCGACAGCGACGTTCCGTGGATCCCGACCGTCTCGAAACCCGCCGAGGACGCCCGCATCTTCCACATCGACGTCGATCCGCTCAAAATACAGATGCCGCTCTGGCACATCCGCGCCGAGGGGGTGTTCGGCGTCGATGCCGAGACCGCCCTTCACCAGCTCACCGCATGGTTCGACGCCGATCCGCCGGACGCGGCCGCGGTCGACGAGCGCACCCGCCACTACGCCGATCTGCATGCGGCGCGCGACCGGGAGCTTCGCGCCCTGGAGCAGCCATCGGCCTCGGGAGCCGTGACTTCGGAATACCTGATCGGCCGCCTGAGGGAGATGACCCGCGCTGTGGCGGGTGACGAGGCGCTGTTCGTGAACGAGGGCATCTCGCACTACCACACCGTCTTCAACCACCTGTCCCTCGACCGGCCCGGATCGATCTTCACCAGCGGCGGCGGGTCGCTCGGCTGGAACGGCGGCGCCGCGATCGGGATCAAGCTGGCGCGGCCGGACGCGACGGTCGTCGCGCTGACCGGCGACGGCTCCTACCTGTTCACCGTGCCGTCCTCGGTGCACTGGATGGCGCGGCGCTACGAGACGCCCTTCGTCCAGATCATCTTCAACAACCGCGGCTGGAAATCGCCGAAGCTCTCGACCCTGGCCGTGCATCCCGACGGCTACGCCGCGCGGGCGAACCACCTCGATACGTCCTTCGAGCCGGCACCCGACTATGTCGGCATCGCGGCGGCCGCGGGCGGTGCCTGGGGGCGGCGGATCGAGGAGGCGGCGGAGGTGGACGAGGCGCTGGCCGAGGCGCTGCGGGTGGTCCGCGAGGAGAAGCGCTGCGCCGTCCTCGACGTGTGGCTGCCCCATCACTGAGGCCCGGCCGGAGGCAGGCACAACGATTCACCGACGCCGTGTTAGGGTCGCGCTCGAGGAATTGGTGTGCCGATGGCGAAGCTGCATCTCAAGACGCGCGAGGAGTTCGCGAAGCTCTCGCTCCACGAGAAGAACGAGTACCTGCAAGGCGTCGCCCAGCAGGTCGCGCATCTGCGCGGCGACGCCTTCACCCCCCTGTCGAAGGACGGCCTCAGCCGCATCCGGCGCTTCTACAGCCGACGCTCATTCGCGGACCTCAAGCTGGCGGAATTCGAGGAGGGCGAGCCGCTCCGGAAGTCCCTCACGATCCTGGCCGACGCCATCCGCTCCGAGGAGGTCGCCAAGATCATCGAGCACGAGGTGCCGCGCCCGCCGCGCTCGCTCGTGCGCCCGCCGCCGATCGACGACGCCCAGTTGGCGTTCTTCGTGCCGACCGTTCATGACGCGCCGATCAAGGACGACATGAACCTGATGGACATCGCGCCCTTCGCCCTGTCGAAGACGACGGGGGAGGGGGTCATCCGCTACGAGCTGAAGGACTCCGTCATCACCGTCGAAGGGGGGGCCGAGGTCGGGCTCGCCACGGCCTACGACTACGACATCGTCATCAACATGATCTCGCACCTGGCGGAGCAGACGCGCCAGTACCGGATCGACGATTCGAAGGGGTTGCGGCCGTCCCTGCCGCCCCGGACCTACCGCCCCGCCGCGTCGGAGATCCTGAAATTCTGCCGGCGCGAGCTCGGCGGCAAGCAGTACGAGGACCTCGAACGCGCCCTCGACCGCCTGCAGGCGACGCGGATCAAGATCACCAACCTGTCGAGCGATCGGGCGAAGACGCGCCGCCGCGAGACCGAGGCCTTCCCGCTGATCGGCCGCTACAAGGTGGTGTCCCGCACCAGCGCCGATCGCATCGACCAGGTCGAGATCGACATTCCGGACTGGGTCTACGAGGGCGTCGTCAAGCCGGACGGCAAGCCGTCCATCCTGACGCTGAATCCGGACTACTTCCTGATCACGCGGCCGATCGCGAAGTTCCTGTACCGGCTGGCGCGCAAGGCCGCCGGCCAGACCGAAGCCCGCTACGGCATGACCGAGTTGCACAAGCGCAGCGGCTCGAAGCTGCCCAAGCACAAGTTCCGCCAGGCGATCAAGGAGATCGTCGACGCGGCGGTGCCCCTGCCCGATTACGACCTCAGCATCATCGAGGGCGAACGCGAGCCGGTGCTGCGGATGGTGAACCGGTCGAATGACAGATCCGCCGTACATGACTCCGCCGATCCGTGACAAAACCGGCCGAGAGCGGGGAGAGGGCACCGAGACGGGGAGAGGGCTGCCAAAACCCGTACTTCGGTCCGCCCGACTCTGCCAAAATGCGAATCGCACGCACGACGGTTTCTGACAGCCGCCGTACATCGGTCCAGCCCCGCGTGACAAAAACCGGGCCTGTGGATCAGTGTGGATAAGACCGATTGCGGCGTACATCGCTCCGGGATTCACCGTACATCAATCTGTCAGCGGCGTAGAACGATCCGGCAGTGCCGTACTTGGGACTCCAGGCTCTGGAATTCCGCCTTGCCGATCAACGATTTAAGGTAGCCTCGGCAGCCTAAAACTTAGAATCAAAACTAGAGAAACAGATTCTGAAAACGCCTTCGGCTGTCAGATTTTTCGAATTTTCGGACAACAAAGGGCCCGGCGTATTTCGGTCCGTCCTGCATTGGACTCGCGTCGGAGCGGCAACCGTGCCAGACAAGGTGGACTGATCGAGTCGACGAGGCGTGTTCGCCAAGGTTTGGTCTACCTGGACGGTGATGAACACTGACGCTCATGCGTGACGGTCGCATCATCGCTCGCTCTCTGGGCCGGCCGCGTGAGGCAGCCTCAGGGTGCGGGGAGCTTCGATTGCTGGAATCGGAGGCCGGTTGATCGTGCGCATCGACCGATCTGGCACATGGACCGACATCTCTCCTCGTCATCCCGGAACTCGCCGAAGGCGAGAATCCAAAATCCCACACTGCGGACGCTTCAGAAGATGCCGGAACGCGCACCGCCTCATCCGGTATCGTCAGCGATTATCGATCCGGGTTCCGCTGCGCGGCCCCGAGATGCCGTGGAGGTTTAGGGAACAACCGCTCCCATTAAACAGTCTCGCATCTGGCCGACCGGCCAGGGCATCGAGGGGACTTCGTCGGTCAGGGGGGCCTGAACCGCCGTAGACCGCAGCAAGCCTTCGATCGACGATCCGGCCGGCGTCGGCGATGAGCTGCCGACAATCCGACGCGCGATTCTGCCCGGTGGATAACCACCTTGTTCCGACACCGAGATTCCGAACCCAGTGCCGGACTCCAAGGTTCTTCTGCCGGCGCCAGCACGGCGCCAGCACGGCGCCAGACGGAGAAGGTTGCGAGCAGGTGCGTCCAGTCGACGGAGAGAATCGAGACGAGCGGCGGATACGGCGCATGGTGATCGCGCCTGCGCGCGAACGACCGAGATTCTGCGAGGATCGTCGAGTCGGGGGTGCGGCGCGGACCGATGCCTGGCTCACCATCTGCCATGTCGGCAATGCCGGGCTGTGCCGCGTGGATAGCGTCGAGCCCGACGAGCAGCGCCAGCCCCTGGTGGTCCATGCGCGGCGCCTCCTGCCGGACACCGAGGGCACCGGCACCCAGGTGGGCGCCCGCTCCAGCGAGGTGGGGTCCGGCCCGGAAGGCTGCACCATCAGCGCCGCCTATGTGAGCGACGGCAAGGCGAACCCGCCCCAGGGGGGGGCCGCGGCGGCCTGCCCGGCCACGCCGCGTCCCAGAGCCTCCTGGCCGATGCCGAGGGGCGGGTGTCACGGCTGCCGAACCGTGCGCGGGTGACGGTCCGGCCGGGCGAGCGGATCCGGGCGGTGTCGACGGGCGGCGGGACCCGGACCTCGTGCGCCGCGACGTGGCGGCGTTGCGCATCAGCCCGGAGCGCCCGGACGGTCTACGGCGTCGAGGTCGGGGAGATACCCGGTCCGGCGTGAGCCGCAGGAGCCACCATCGGCGGGCCCCGATCGCACGGGAGCGCCGGGCACGGAGGGGCCGTCAGGGGAGGCCCGATCAGCTCGACCGGGCAAGCGCCGGCTTCCGACCCGCTGACGGTCCGCTGCGGCCATGTCCTGGAACGTAGACCACCGTCCCACCACGTCATGCGCCGATGGCCGCTTGGAGGACGGCGCACCCTCGGTTGCCGAATAGGCGCTCCTAACCTGCGCCGGCGCTGTCTGTCCTGGCGAACAAGCGTTCAGCAAGAAAATCGACGAAAACGCGAATTTTTGGAGACAGGTGACGGCTCGACGGCCAGATCACGTTGAACTGGCCGGGCAGGTCGAGATGATCGGATAGGATTGGCACGAGCGTGCCGGTGCGAAGCGGCTCGTCCGCGAGAAAGTCCGGCATGCAACCGATGCCGAGACCTCGGGTCACCGCCCCACGCAGGGCCTCCATGTTGTTGCACGTCATGACGTGGTGGATGCGCGGCCCCCCTGCGCCCTCCGAGCAGCGCAGCGGCCAGTCCTGCAGCTTGCCGGAATTCGGGTAGCGGAAGGCGATGCCCCGATGCACCTCCAGATCGCGCGGACAGCGCGGTGTGCCGTGGTGGGCGAGATAAGTGGGCGAGGCACAGAGCAGGAGGCGAAAGGGCTGAAGGGCCCGCGCCATCAGCCGGCTGTCCGGCAGCTGCCCGCTGCGGATGGCGACGTCGACGCCTTCCTCGATGAGGTCGACCATGCGATCGGAAAAATCGAGGTCGAGGGTGATCTCCGGATAGCGCTCCATGAACTCGGGCAGCACCGGCACGAGGAAATGATAGGCGACCACCGGGCAGGACAAGCGGATCTGCCCGCGCGGCGCTTCGCGGGTGCGCAGGATGCTCTCATGCGCATCGTCGAGATCGTCGAGGATGCGCCGGCAGCGCTCGTGAAAGGTACGTCCCTCTTCCGTCAGCCGAAGGCTTCGGGTCGAGCGTTGGACGAGTCTGACGCCGAGCTGGTTCTCCAGTCGCGTCACCGCCTTGCCGACAGCCGACGGTGACAGGCCGAGAACGCGGCCTGCCGCAACGAAGCTGCCGAGGTCGGCCGTGCGGACGAAGGCCGACAATCCGGCGAGGCGATCCATTCGAGCATTCCTTTCCGTATTCTTCGGATCTGACGCGATCTTAACCGCCATTCGAGCGTGAATAAACTGACAGGCCTAGGACGGCGCCGTCCTTTCCCTCCTCCTCCCATGCCTGACGAACGCCCATGCCTCACGACTCCCTCCCTCTGCCGGACGCCGCCGCCCGGCGGCTCGCGCTCCTTTCGGTCTGTCTCGCCAGTGCCGCGATGCCGCTGACCTTCACCGGAACCGCCGTCGCCTTGCCGGCCGTCGCCCGAGCCCTCGGCGGCACGCCGATCGCCATGGCCTGGGCCACCAATGCCTTCATGCTCGCCTTCGGCTCGGCTTTGATGGCGGCCGGCGCCCTCGCCGACGCCTGTGGCCGGCGGCGCGTCTTCCTGTCCGGCACTCTCGCCTTCGCGCTGGCCTCGCTGGCACTGGTTTTCGCGCCCAATATCCTGGTCTTCGATCTCCTGCGCGCCGGGCAGGGCCTGGCGGCGGCCGCCTGCTACGCGGGCGGCTCGGCCGCACTGGCGCAGCTCTTCGACGGACGAGCCCGCCTTCGCGCCTTCAGCCTCGTCGGTACGAGCTTCGGAATCGGCCTCTCGCTCGGGCCCATCGCCTCGGGCCTGATGATCGAGGCCTTCGGCTGGCGCTCGATCTTCCTCGCCGTCGTTGCCTTCGCGGGCTTCGCCTTCGCGGTGGGCCGCGTCGCTGTGCGCGAAAGCCGCGATCCGGCCTCCGCAGGCGTCGACTGGCGCGGCGCTCTCGGCTTTACCGCGATGCTCGCGCTCTTCACGGATGGCATCCTGCTGGTTCCCGAACGCGGCTGGGCCGACGGGCTCGTGCTCGGGCTCCTCGCCGGCTCCGGTCTCTGCCTGGTCCTGTTCGTGCGAGCCGAGCGCAGGCTCGCGCGGCCGATGCTCGACCTGTCGCTCTTCCGCTATCCGCGTTTCGTCGGTGTGCAACTGCTCGCCACGGCGCCCGCCTACGGCTTCGTGGTCCTGCTCATCCTCCTTCCCGTCCGTTTCGTCGGCGTGGAGGGCATGAGCGAGGTCGCCGCGGGCACCTTGATGATCGCGATGTCCGCGCCGCTTCTCGTCTTGCCGACGGCAGCCGGGATGCTCACGCGCTGGTTCCGGCCCGCCACGATCTGCGGGACGGGCCTTCTCGTCTCGGCCGGAGGCATTCTCTGGCTGGCATTGACGCCGGTCGGTGCGCCGGTGCCTGCGACCGCACTGCCGATGCTCGTCGTCGGGATCGGGATCGGCCTGCCCTGGGGGCTGATGGACGGGCTCGCCGTCAGCGTCGTGCCGAGGGAGCGGGCCGGCATGGCGACCGGCATCTTCTCCACGATGCGCGTCGCCGGCGAGGGTGTGGCGCTCGCCATCGTCGGCGCCCTTCTCGCCGTGTTCGTCGCCGGGCGGATCGACGCGGCCGGGATCGTCGGAAGCGCCCAGGGCGCCGGGCTGCGCCTCGCGGGCGGAGATCTCGGCGGAGCGCTGGCCCTTCTGCCCGGTGTGGCGCCCACACGGCTCGTCGCGCTCTACGGTGAGGCCTTCGGTCGGCTCCTCCTCCTCCTCGCCGCCATCACCGCGGCGACCGGCCTCGTCGTGTTCCTGTTCCTCGGCCGAGAAGCGACGGAGAGGTCAGCCGAGGTGGCTGTTTGAGTGATCGGTGAAACGATCCTCAGACCAGTGACAGCGATCCGGTTCCAGGTCGTCGCCACGCCTTTTCCCTCGAGGCCTGGAGCATTTTCCGACCAAGTAAAACCGGATCGTCGAAGAAAAAGCGGACAAACCACCGACCTGAAGCACTGCCCGATGGCAACGTGATCGGACGGCGGCCCCGTCCGCGCATGCTCTGATTTTGATATTCCAGATATATCCACGCTGGGAAAGGAGCCACAAGGCGAATTGCTTGGTGTCGGTGATCCGGCCGGTCATCTCCGTCCACGAGCTGAGCCACGCCTCGGCCGAGATCTCGACCGAGACCTATCGCAGCTTCGAAGCCTCCCCGACCGCCTCCGCGATCTACCTCGCGATGGTGATCGGCTTGCGGACATGGCAGGTGCGCGTGGCGATCGTGCGGTCCCTCGCGATGGAGCCGCGGGTGACGCTGTTCGACGAGCCGACCTCCGCGCTCGATCCGGGATGGCCCCGCGAGGTGCTCGAGGTCATGGCGGACCTCGCCCTCGGCGGCATGACGATGGTGCTGGTGACGCACGAGATGCAGTTCGCCCGCGAGGTCGCGACCCGGGTGGTGTTCATGCCTCGCGGACGCGTCTGGGAGACCGGCCCGCCCGAGCAGACCGATCGCCGACGGTCCATCAGGCTGCCGCAGGCGCCGCCGATCCGGTGCCAGATCACGCCGGAGACGACGGCCGAGCTGTCGAACGGGCTTGTCCGGGGGCGCGAGGCAGGCCAGATCACCGCGCGCGATGGACCGGGCCGGATGCGGGCGGCCGGCGCTCGGACCGGACGGAGAGCGATGGACGAGGCAGCGGCCGACCCGGCGCATGGGACGCCGGAGATGATCCGGCACTGCGCGGCGGAATGCATGGAGCTGGCTGCCACGTTCTTCACGGCGGCCGCGGAGCGAATGACCGAGAACGACCTCGCGGGCTATCGCTGCGCGATGCGTTGCGCCGCCGCCGCCGCGAAATCCGCTCGCGAGCTCGCAGCGCTCCTCGGCACCGAGGCGGCGCTCGACCGGCCGCGGACCGGGAGCGCCACCGGCTACTCGAACAGGTCAGGGTAGCGGGCCTCGGCCCGCGGCAGGGCGCGCACGATCTCCCACAGGTGATGGCGCAGAGCCTCCGCGGCGGCCTCGGGGTCGCGGGCGTCGAGGGCGGCCAGGATCGCGCGGTGCTGGTCCACCAGAGGGAGCATGGCGGCGGCGTCGGCCAGGGTGAGCTGACAGGCGCGGTCGAGATGCGCCTTCACGTCCTGCACCGCCTCCCAGGCCAGCGGGCAGCCCGCCCCTTCCGCCAGGGCGGCGTGGAACAGCGTATCGGCGCGCTGGAAGCCCGCATGATCGCCCGCCGCCGCCCGCTCCACCTGCAGCGCGATGAGGTCGTCGATTCGCCGCCGGCTCGTGGAATCGAAGGTCTCGCAGGCGCGCCGCACCACCGCCGTCTCGATCGCCTCGCGCACGAAGCGCGCCTGCATGAGCCGTGAGACCGAGATCTTGGTCACCATTGTCCCGCGCTGCGGGCGCACCTCCACCAGACGGGTGCGGGAGAGCGCGATGAACGCCTCGCGGACCGGCTGGCGAGAGACGCCATGGCGGGCGGCGATCTCCTGCTCGGACAGCCGCGTGCCCGGCAGCACGTCGAGCGCGATGATCGAGCGCCGCAGCGACGTCTCCACCCGCTCCGCCGCAGAGCCCGTCGTCACCTCGATCATGCCGCTTCACAGCCTCCGCGCGATATGCATACACTACCATACAAGTCGGACGCCCCGCCAGAAGGGTGCCGGTTCCTTCGGAGGACAACATGACCCAAGGTCGCCCCGTGTCAGGCCGTCTCTCGCGCCGCGCCGTCGTGCTCGGCCTCGGCGCGCTGCCCGCCGCCGCCCTTCTGCGCGCCCGTCCCGCGGCTGCCGCGCCGGTCACCCTGCGGCTCTCCTCCTCGCTGCCCGCCGACCCGAACTCGGCCCACTGGCTCTGGTACGACCGCTTCGCCGCGAGCCTGAAGGCCAAGACCGGCGACGCCGTGCAGGTGCGCTACTTTCCCGACAACCAGCTCGGCAAGGAATCGGACGTCGTCGGCTCGGTGAAGCTCGGCGTCGTCGACATGATGATCTCCGGCTCCTCGATCTGGTCGACCCTGGCGCCGGAGATCGGCGTCCTCGACCTCGGCTACCTCTTCCCGACCATGGAGAGTGCCGGGCCGATCCTCGACGGGCCGGCGGGCCAGCAGCTCGACCGGATCTTCTCCGACCGGATCGGCGTGAAGGTGCTGAGCTGGGGCTACAGCCTAGGCGGGCGCAACGTCACGGCGCGCGAGGCCGCCGAGACTCCGGCGGCGATGCGGGGCAAGAAGATCCGGGTGCTGCCGGTGGCGAATTTCGTCGCGACCTTGCGCGCCATGGGCGCCTCGCCGACCCCGATGTCGCTCGGCGAGGTCTACACCGCGCTCCAGACCGGGGTGATCGACGGGATGGAGCACGACGCGCCGACCATCCTCGCCATCAAGGCCTACGAGGTGGCGAAACACGTCACGCTCACCCGGCACATCTGCAACCCGCAGACCATCGTCATCGGCAACCGCGCCTTCAACAAGGTGCCGGCCGAGCACCGGGAGGCGTTCCTCGCCTCCGCCGCGGAGGCGACGGCGTTCCAGCGCAGCCAGGCCGCCGCGATCGAGGCCAAGGCGCTGGCGACCCTGAAGGGCAACGGCGTCGGGATTCACGACTGCGATCGCGCCGCCTTCCGCACCCTGGTGACGCCGCTCTGGGACGAGTTCGCCAAGGCCTACCCGGCGACGAAGCCGATCCTCGCCGCGATCACCCAGGCCTGCGGAGGCGCCCATGCGCGCCGAGACCGGCCCGGCCGCCGTTGCGGCCCGCGCCCCCCTGCCGGCCGCGATCGTCGCGAGCCTCCTGCGCGCCGTGCAGGCGCTGGCGGCGCT
>JAEWKL010000054.1 GCA_023386115.1 Pseudomonadota bacterium | reverse complement strand
ACCCTGTTCCGTACCGCCGACTTCGCCGATGCTTCGAGCCTGTTCACGCATCTCGGCCGCGCCGGGATCTTCGTGCGCCGGTTCGACGCTGCGCCGGCCCGCCTGCGCTTCGGGCTGCCGTCCGGCGAGGCGGCCTGGGCGCGCCTCGCCGCATCCCTGCGGATGCGGTGAGGCGCCATTAAAAAGGCCGAAAACCGCAGCATCCGAGAACCCTGGCTGTCGGGGTCACGGAGGCGGCCGGCGCCGCACGGGGAATCAGGCAGAATGGACGCGGACGAGGTCAAACGGCGCGACAGGCTCGGCAGCATGATCGCGTTCGCGCGGCGCACCGTGCCCGACCTGCGCCGCAACGCCGAGACGGTCGAGCCGATCTCCCCCGACGGCCCCCGGGGCCGGCTGCCGGCTCTGCTCAACCCGCTGCGCTGGACCCGCGTGCCGCTTCTGCCCGCCGCCGGCGCCCAGAACCGGGTGCTGGCCCGGTTGTTTCGCAACATCGGCCTCTTCGTGCTGCTGCCGACGGCGGTGATCGGGATCTACCTGTTCTTCATCGCCGCCGACCAGTACGTGGTCGAGACCCGCTTCGCCGTCCGCGGCGAGGTCGAGCCGATGGGCAATGTCCAGCTCGGCGATTTCTCCTCTCTGATCCAGAAGAACAACAGCCAGGACAGCTACATCGTCCAGGAATATATCCAGAGCCAGCCGATGCTGGAGAGCGCCCAGAAGGAGCTCGACATCGTCAGGATGTTCACCCGCGACGAGGCCGATTTCTGGGCGCGCTATTCCGGCGACAAGCCGATCGAGCAACTGCTGAAGTACTGGCGCAAGCGCGTCCAGGTCCACATCGATCTCGTGTCCGGTGTGATCACCCTGACGGTGCAGGCCTTCACGCCCGACGACGCCATGGCGATCAGCCGCCACGTCATGGCCCGCGCCGAGGCGCTGATCAACGCGATCTCCTCCCGCGCGCAGCAGGACATGCTCAAGCACAGCCAGGCCGACCTGGCGGCGAGCGAGGAGCGGATGCGCAAGGCCCATCTCGCCCTGCGCGAGTTCCGCAACCGCTGGGGTATCATCGATCCGGCCAAATCGGCCGAGGCGACGATGGGCACCCTGCTCACCTTGCGCAAGGACAAGATCAAGGCGGAGAACGACCTGCAGGTGCTGCGCGGCTCCGGACTCGACGAGAAGTCGCGCTCGATCCAGACCATCGTGGCGAGCCTCAATGCCACGAACCAGCAGATCAAGCAGCTCGAGGACTCGCTGACCAGCGACGGGATGGCGGTGGGTGGCCGGCGCGTCTCGGACGCGATCCTGGAATACGAGGGGCTGATGGTCGAGCGCACCATCGCCGAGCGCCTGAACGACTCCGCCACCACGATGCTCGACCGCGCCCGGGTGGCGGCGAACCGGCAGCACGTCTACCTCGCGGTCTTCGTGCCGCCGAGCCGGCCCGAGCTCTCCACCGTGCCGATGCGCGGACACGCCCTGTTCGTCGCCTTCTTCGCCTTCCTGGTGATCTGGGGCTGCAGCAGCCTGCTCATTGCCGGCGTCAAGGACCACAACATGTGAGAGCCGACACGCCGGGGCCTTCGGTCCCGGCGCGGGTCGTGCGATGAAGCGGGCCGGGGCGCCGTCAAGGAGCGCCCGCGACGTGAAGGACGAGCAGCACCCCGATGTCCGATTTCACGGACCTGGTCGCCCGGGCCGTCTCCCCGGCGATGAGCCGCGAGGAGCGCGAGGCGGTCTACCAGGTGGTCAAGCAGGCCATGCGCCGGCTTCAGGAGCGCGAGAACCTGCAGGCCGACGATCCCCGCGCCCGGCTCCAGGAACACCTCGTCGAGGAGACCATCCGCGACGTCGAGGCGCTGGTGACCCGCTACCTCGCCCGTCAGACCATCCTGGAGGCCGAGCGTGCCAACGAGGCGGCCAACGCCACCGCCGCGGCCGACCTCTGAGCAGACTGTGTGAAAGTGGTTGCCGGTTTGGCGACGAAAACCAGCGACACACCAAGAACCTGAGCGGACGACGCGGTGGCCCGCCACCGCAAGTCCGCTTGGTCACGCCTCCTCGGTCAGGCGCTTGAGCGAGGTCTGGAGCGCGTCTCCGCCGAGCAGCAGCGCCCGCGACAGGTCCGCCAGGGTGACCCAGCCGATGACGCGCCCGCCCGCGTCCCGCACCGGCAGGCGCCGGACGTGGTGGGCGGCCATCAGGTCGAGGGCGGTGCGCACAGGGTCGGTCTCCGCGCAGGACACGACCGGGCGCGACAGCACCTCGCTCACCCGGAGGGTCCGCGGGTCGTGCCCCTGGGCGACGACCCGGTAGAGGATGTCCCGGTCGGTGATCACGCCGTCGAGGGCATCCGGCGTGCCGACCGGCAGGGCGCCGACATCGAGCTCGCCCATCAGCACCGCGGCCTCCTGCACCGGTGCCTCGCCGGGAATGAACTCCACGTCCCTGCTCATCACGTCCGCGACCGTCGCGCTCATCGGGCTCCCCGCCGTTCCGAGATCCTGCCTGTGATCTCGGCAACACGCGGCGGCGGCGGCGGCTCCGGAGCGCGGCGCGATTCCTGCCCGACATCACACCGGTGAAATTTTGACGGCGGGACGGGAGCTTGGGCGAGGGCCGGCGCGTTCAGCCCACAGTCAGGCTTCTCGCCTCCGGGATCGTCGTACGCCCCCATGAACATGGAACTCACGTCCAAGCCCGCCCCGGACGCCCCGGCGGCCTCGCCCCCGGCCCGGCGCACCTCGCGCATCAGCGAGGGCCAGCCCTTCCCCCTGGGCGCCACCTGGGACGGTCTCGGCGTCAACTTCGCGCTGTTCTCGGCGCACGCCACCAAGGTCGAGCTGTGCCTGTTCGACGATTCCGGCGAGACCGAGATCGAGCGGATCGCCCTGCCCGAATACACCGACGAGGTCTGGCACGGCTACCTGCCCGACGCCCGCCCCGGCACGATCTACGCCTACCGCGTCCACGGCCCCTACGAGCCGGAGGCCGGCCACCGCTTCAACCCCAACAAGCTGCTCCTCGATCCCTACGCCAAGGCGCTCGTCGGCTCCGTCACCTGGAACCCGGCCCTGTTCGGCTACGTGATGGAGAGCGGCGACGACACCACCTTCGACAGCCGCGACAGCGCGCCCTATACCCGCAAGTGCCGGGTGATCGACCCCGCCTTCACCTGGGGCCGCGACCAGAAGCCGAACGTGCCCTGGGACAAGACGGTCTTCTACGAGACGCACGTCAAGGGCTTCACCAAGCTCCACCCGGCGGTGCCCGAGCGCCTGCGTGGCACCTATGCGGGGCTCGGCACCCCTGAGGTGCTGGCCTATATCCGCAGCCTCGGCGTCACCTCGGTCGAACTCCTGCCGATCCACTCCTTCGTCAACGACAGCTACCTGCTCGAGAAGGACCTGGTGAACTACTGGGGGTACAATACCCTCTCGTTCTTCGCTCCCGCCCGCCGCTACGCCGCCGTTCCGGACTTCGCCTTCTCCGAGTTCAAGGAGATGGTGGCGCGCATGCACGGCGCCGGCCTCGAGGTGATCCTCGACGTGGTCTACAACCACACCGCGGAGGGCAACGAGAAGGGCCCGACCCTGTCGTTCAAGGGGATCGACAACGCCTCGTACTACCGGCTGCTGCCGGACCAGAAGCGCTACTACATCAACGACACCGGCACCGGAAACACCGTCAACCTCTCGCATCCGCGGGTGCTGCAGATGGTGACGGATTCGCTTCGCTACTGGGCGACCGAGATGCGGGTCGACGGTTTCCGCTTCGACCTCGCGACGATCCTCGGCCGCGAGCCCTACGGCTTCGACGAGGGCGGCGGCTTCCTCGATTCCTGCCGCCAGGACCCGGTCCTGTCCTCCGTCAAGCTGATCGCCGAGCCGTGGGATTGCGGCCCGGGCGGTTACCAGGTCGGCGGCTTCCCGCCCGGCTGGGCCGAGTGGAACGACCGGTTTCGCGATGAGGTGCGAGGGTACTGGAAAGGCGACGAGGGCCTGCTTCCGGCGCTCGCCTCCCGCCTCACCGGCTCGGCCGACAAGTTCAACAAGCGCGGCCGGCGCCCCTGGGCCTCGGTGAACTTCATCACCGCCCATGACGGCTTCACCCTCGCCGACACGGTCTCGTACAACGAGAAGCACAATGCGGCGAACGGCGAGGACAACCGGGACGGCCACTCCCACAACCTGTCCTACAATTACGGCGCCGAGGGACCGACCGACGATCCGGAGATCCGCGCCGTGCGCCTGCGCCAGATGCGCAACCTGCTGGCGACCCTGCTCCTGTCCCGCGGCACGCCGATGCTGCTCGCCGGCGACGAGTTCGCCCGCACCCAGAAGGGCAACAACAACGCCTATTGCCAGGACAACGAGATCTCCTGGATCGACTGGGAGGCGATCGGCGAGGACGAGCGGGATCTGACCGAGTTCACCCAGCGCCTGCTGATCCTGCGCAAGTCCTTGCCGATGCTGAGCCGCGGGCGCTTCCTCACCGGCGCCTTCGACGCCGAGCTCGGCGTCAAGGACGTGAGCTGGCTCACCCCGGCCGGGACCGAGATGACCCCGGAGAACTGGAACGACGGCGGCGCCCGCTCCCTCGCCGTCGTCCTCGACGGCCGGGCACAATCGAGCGGCATCCACCGGCGCGGCGGCGAGGCGACCCTGATGCTGCTGTTCAACGCCTATCACGACGTGGTGGAGTTCACCCTGCCGGAGGTGGTGGGGGGCGATGCCTGGATGCGGGTGCTCGACACGAACCTGCCCGACACCCAGGACCTCGCCCGGTTCCCCGTCGGCGACACCTACGCGGTCACCGGCCGCTCGATGCTGATGTTCGTGCTGCGCCCCACCGACGTCGATCATTCGAGCGAGACCTGGCGCTCCTACCAGCACGTGATCCAGGCCTTCGAGCGGGCGGAATCCGAGTGCGTGGCGTTCGGGTTGCCACCGGAGGGGTGACACCCGGGCGGGGTGACCCACCTTGAGGGGGGCCTGAGAGGCCACGCCCGCCCCTGCGTCAGCGGGGCCGGGCGTGTATGAGGGCTTGGTCGAACAGGCGCGATGCCAGGGGCGGCCGGACCGGCCGCCCTGATGGCCGGCGCGAGCGTGGAGTGGGGGCGGTGGCGAAGATCCTTCTCGTCGAGGACCACGAGGAAATCTGGGATTTCCTCTCCCGGCGGCTCAAGCGGCGGGGCTACGAGGTGGTGCTCGCCCATGACGGTGAGGAGGGGGTGATGAAGGCCCGCACCAGCCGGCCCGACATCATCCTGCTCGACATGAACCTGCCGGTGCTCGACGGCTGGTCGGCGGCCCGCGCCCTCAAGTCCGATGCCGAGACCGCCCGGATCCCGATCATCGCGCTCACCGCCCACGCCATGTCGGGCGACCGCGAGAAGGTGATCCAGGCCGGCTGCGACGATTACCACCCGAAGCCCGTCGACTTCTCGAAGCTCCTGACCCAGATCGGCGCCGCCCTCGGCACGCCGCCCACTCCGTAAGTTCCGGCGGGTGAGACCGCAGCGCCGTCGGACGGGTCCGTTCGACGGCGCCGGCTCAGCCCGAACGGGCGCCGGCGCCGATGCGCCGAACGCCTTCGCACCGACGCGTCGATGCGAGGGCACGACGATATGAGAGGCCGATGATCGACGATCCCGTGACGGCGCGCCGCCTGCGCGACGCGATGCCGGTCTTCACGGCGCTGGCGGCCTGCCTGCTGGTGCTGGCGATCGGCGCCATCCTGTCGCTCGGACGCGACGTGCTGATGCCGATCACCCTGGCGGTGCTGCTCAGCTTCGTGCTGGCGCCTGCGGTGCGGGGCTTGCAGCGCCGGCGCCTGCCGCGCTCGCTCGCCGTGCTGGTCGTCGTGCTGGCGACCTTCGGGGGAATCGGGGGCCTCGGCCTCCTGATCGCCAACGAGGCGTCGCAGCTCGCCGCCGACCTGCCGCGCTACACCCTCACGATGCGCGAGAAGATCGGGGCCCTGCGCGCCCAGGCCGGCGGCGGCGCCACCCTGGAGCGGCTGTTCCAGGCGGTGCAGGACCTGAGCCAGGACCTGCAGCCGCCGGAGCCCGCCAAGCCGCGCGGCCCCACGGATGCCGAGAAGCCGATGCTGGTCGAGGTGCGCGAGCCGAAGGCGGGCCTGCTCTCGACCCTCGGCAGCGTCGTGGCGCCGGTGCTGCACCCGCTCGCCACGGTCGGGCTGATCCTGCTCTTCACCCTGTTCTTCCTCGCCCAGCGCGAGGACCTGCGCAATCGCGCGATCCGGCTCGCCGGCTCCGGCGACCTGCGCGCCACCACGGCGGCGATGGACGATGCGGTGGCGCGGCTCTCGCGCTTCTTCCTCGCCCAGGCCGGGCTCAATTTCGCCTTCGGGGTGGTGATCGCCGTCGGCCTGTGGCTGATCGGCGTGCCGAGCCCGATCCTCTGGGGCGTGCTCGCGGCGATCCTGCGCTTCGTGCCCTATATCGGCGCGGTGATCGGCATGGCCTTCCCGCTGCTCCTCGCTGCGGCGGTCGATCCGGGCTGGTCGATGCTGATCGCCACGGTCCTGCTGTTCGCGGTCGTCGAACCGATCGCCGGCCACGTCATCGAGCCGCTGCTCTACGGGCACTCGACCGGCCTGTCGCCGGTGGCGGTGATCCTGGCCGCGACCCTGTGGACCTTCCTGTGGGGCCCGGTCGGGCTGGTGCTCGCCACCCCGATCACCGTCTGCCTGGTGGTGCTCGGCCGCCACGTCGAGCGCCTCTCCTTCCTCGATGTGATGCTGGGCGACCGGCCGGCGCTCGCCCCCTCCGAGATCTTCTACCAGCGGATGCTGGCGGGCGACCCCCTCGAGGCGATCGACAAGGCGCGCCAGGTGCTGAAGGAGCGCGCGCTGGCCACCTATTACGACGAGATCGCCCTCGGCGGCCTGCGGCTCGCCCAGAACGACCGGGCGAGCGGGGCGCTGGCCGTCGAGCGCCAGCAGGCAGTCGGCCAGGCGATCGAGACCGTGGTGACGACGCTGGGCACGCTGCCGGTCCGCAAGGGGGCGTCGGCGGTCCGCAGTGCCGAGACCGAGGCGGCGGTGGCGGCCCTCGGGCCGGACCGGGCCTCGACCGCCATCGTCCGCCGCCCCGAGGACTTGAACCCGGCCTGGCGCGGGCCTGCCCCGGTTC
>JAEWKL010000325.1 GCA_023386115.1 Pseudomonadota bacterium | reverse complement strand
GCGTGCGGCGGGGGGGGGGGCGCGGCCGCCCTCCGGCAGCCCCGCCGCCCGGTCCTCCGGCCGGTAAAGACAGGAAAAGTGCCTGCCGACCATCTCGTCGCCGGTGAACTGCTTGGCCCGCTCCGCCCCGGTGTTCCAGTTCACGACGATCCCGTGCGGATCGAGCATGAAGATCGCATGATCGGTCACGCCCTGGACGAGCAGCCGGTACATGACGTCGATGCTTGCAGTCACGGCTGGCCGCCCCGTCCGCGGCCGGGCCCGAGCAGGGCCCAGTGCGGTGATCTTCCCTTGCGTCCTAGTTGCGCGGGAGGGTCCTAAGGCGGTGTTAAATCAGCCTGCCGCAGCGGCCGAAACGGTGTTTTTCGGGTGCACATCGAACTCTACTGGTCCAATGAACATTTAGTGCTCAAAATCAGCTTGGGGCGTCGATTTGGGACGGCCTGCCTCCATCCCGTGGCAGGGATCGCCGGGCGAGGGTGTACCCCCGCTCTCGCCCAGGCGCAGGGCTGTCCAGGAACACGACAGGCGCGGGCCCACCGCACTCCCGCGAGGGAGACGGTGAGCCCGCGCCTGATCGTCGAAAGTTCCGTCCGACGCGGCCTCGCCGCAGGGAGCAAGGCCGCGCGCCGGAAAGCCGCGCGGCCTTACCCGCTCAGGCCGGCTTCTGCGGGATCAGCACGCGCCCCGTCGGGAAGTCGAAGATCGTCCCGCTCTCGGTCGAGTCCGGGCTCGCCAGGCGCACGATGTGGGGCGCCAGATCCTCGGGCGTGCGCAGGGTCTCCGGGTCCTCGCCCGGCATCGCCGCTTTGCGCATCGCGGTGCGCAGGGGCCCGGGATTGAGCAGCATCGCGCGCACCGGCGTCGAGGCGGTCTCGGCCGCATAGGTGCGCACCAGCGCTTCCAGCGCCGCCTTCGACACCGCGTAGGGTCCCCAATAGGCCCGGCACGACGAGGCCGCGCCCGAGGTGACGAACACCGCCCGCCCCGCATCCGAGCGCCGCAGCAGCGGATCAAGGGAGCGGATCAGGCGCCAGTTCGCCGTGACGTTGACGTCCATCACGCTGGCCCAGACCATCGGGTCGACATGGCCGAGCGGCATCAGCTTGCCGAGCACGCCGGCATTGCCGACGAGCACGTCGAGCCGGCCCCAGCGCTCGTGGATCGCTGCGCCGAGGCGGTCGATGGCGTCGTAGTCGCACAGGTCGAGAGGGACGAGGGTGGCGGAGCCGCCCGCCGTCCGCACGGCATCGTCGAGGTCTTCGAGGGCACCCTGCGTACGGGCGACCGCGATCACGTGGGCGCCGGCCGCGGCGAGCGCCAGGGAGGCCGCGCGGCCGATGCCGCGCGAGGCCCCGGTGACGACCGCGATGCGGTCCGCGAGAGGCCTGAGGGGGAGGGGCGGGGAGGAGAGGCTGTCGGACATGCGCTCGGTCTGCTTCGGGATCAATCGGCCTCGGCGAGGATCGCCATCCGGCGCGGCGAGGCGACCGCGAGGTCGGTCAGCGGCGTCGGGTAGTCGCCAGTGAAGCAGTGATCGGTGTATTGCGGGCAGGCGGCGTCGCGGCTCTCCTCGCCCATCGCCCGGTAGAGCCCGGCGATCGACAGGAAGGCGAGCGAGTCGGCGCCGATATACTGGCGCATGCTCTCGAGGTTGTGGGTGGCGGCGAGCAGCTTCTCCTTCTCCGGCGTGTCGATGCCGTAGAAGTCGGGATGGGTGATCGGCGGCGAGGCGATGCGGAAATGCACCTCGCGGGCGCCCGCCTCGCGCATCATCCGGACGATCTTCACCGAGGTGGTCCCGCGCACGAGGCTGTCGTCGACGAGGACGATGCGCTTGCCCTCGACCGCGGCGCGGTTGGCCGAGTGCTTCATCCGCACGCCGAGCTCCCGCACCGACTGGGTCGGCTGGATGAAGGTGCGGCCGACATAGTGGTTGCGGATGATCCCGAGCTCGTAGGGCAGCCCGGTCTGCTGGGCGTAGCCGAGCGCCGCCGGCACGCCGGAATCCGGCACCGGGATGACGATGTCGGCCTCGGCCGGCGATTCCTTTGCCAGTTCGAGGCCGATATTCTTGCGCACCGTGTAGACGTTCTTGCCGTTCACGATGGAGTCGGGTCGGGCGAAGTAGATGTACTCGAAGATGCAGGGACGAAGCGGCTGCGCCCGGGCGAAGCGGATCGACTCGATGCCCTCTTCCGAGATCACCACCATCTCGCCGTTCTCGACGTCGCGCACGAAGCGGGCGCCGATGATGTCGAGCGCACAGGTCTCGGAGGCCAGGATGTAGCGGCCGTCGAGCTCGCCGAGCACCAGCGGGCGGATGCCCAAGGGATCGCGGGCGCCGATCAGCTTCTTGTTCGTCATCATCACGAGGGCGTAGGCGCCCTCGATCTGGCGCAGCGCATCCATCACCCGGTCGACGATGCGCACGTGGCGCGAGCGGGCGACGAGGTGGAGGATCGCCTCCGTGTCGGAGGTCGACTGGCAGATCGCGCCGTCGCGCACGAGCTGGCGGCGCAGCAGGAGACCGTTGGTGAGGTTGCCGTTATGGGCGACCGCGAGGCCGCCGGTCTCGAGCTCGGCGAAGAGCGGCTGCACGTTGCGCAGGATCGTCTCGCCGGTGGTCGAGTAGCGGACATGGCCGATCGCCGTCTCGCCCTTCAGGCGCTCGATCGTGGCGAGGTCGGAGAACGAATCGCCGACGAGGCCCATGCGGCGCTCGGAATGGAACACCCTTCCGTCGAACGACACGATGCCCGCGGCCTCCTGGCCGCGATGCTGCAGGGCGTGCAGGCCGAGCGCCACGATCGCGGCGGCATCCGGATGGCCGTAGATGCCGAAGACGCCGCATTCCTCGCGCAGGGTGTCGCCGTCGAGGTCGAGATCGCCGCCGAACGCCTCGCTCGCCCCGGGGGCACCCCGGAAGGTTTCGCTGCGTGCTGACATGATGAGAAGCCCCTGGTGGCCGGTCACCGCACGGCCTCGCCTCGCCGACCCCGCGCACCGGTCATCCGCGCGCGGGCCTGATTCGCTTGAGCGAAGCAGGGCCCGGGCCACCTGCGTCGTGCCTCGCGCCCGACCGAGATGCGTCCGAATTCTTGCCTCGCGCCGGCTATGTAGTCGCTGCCGCGGGCGGAACCAAGGCGTCAAACGTGCGTTGCGGGGCGTACCTCACATGCAAAGGGCGCCGGTCGGGCGCCCTTGTACCGGTGAGGTGAGCGATGGGTGGCCGCGTCAGCGGCGCGGGCTGGCATCGGTCCGGCGCTGGGGCGGGGCATCGGCCTCGGCCGGGGCATCGGTGCCAGGATCGGTTTCGGGCTTGGGCTTGCGGAACTGCTTGAGCAGGCCTTCCGGGTTGTCCGGCAGCATCGCCACGAGCTTCTGGCCGCTATTCTCCAGGATCTCGCGGCTGCGCGCCTGCTGCGCCCAGTCCGGCACCTTGCCCTGGACAAGCCAGGCGAGGAACACCCAGCCGATCACGCAGATCAGGAAGCCGCGGGCCGCCCCGAAGGCGAGGCCGAGGCTGCGGTCGACCGCGCCGATGCGCGAATCGAGGATCAGGTCCGAGATCTTCACGGTGATCACCGAGACCACCAGGAGGGTCACGAGGAAGATCGCAGCGATCGAGACCACCAGCGAGACGGTGTCGCTGGAGACGTGCTGCTTCACGGTCGGCAGCAGAAGCGGGTGCAGGGTCCAGGCGAGGCCGGCCGCCGCGACCCAGGCCACGATCGCCAGCACCTCGCGGGTGAAGCCCCGCACCGCCGCGAGCAGCGCGGAGATGACGACGACACCCAGCACGACGAGATCGAGAACGGAGAACGGCATCGGCAGGAACGGTTCGGGGGCTGTAGCGTTGCCTCGGGGTTCGCGGCTGCCCTGACCGCCGGGGTTGTATACGCTGCCGGATGTGATCCGTCACCCTCGCCGTCACCGTTGCGCTGACAGGCCGGCGGCTCACATGTCCTCGTCGTCGTAGGCCGGCAGCCGCTGCGGCTGGCGCCGCCCGCCCCGGGCCGGCTTGCCGTTGGCGGCGACCCCCGCCACCAGGTCGGCGATGTGGCGAAGGCTCTCGGCCGGGAATCCCGTTCCGGACCCGTCGCGGCCCGCTCCCTCGCGCCCGTGGGGCATCAGCGCCTTGGCGAAGCCGAGCTTCTGCGCCTCCTTCAGCCGCGCCGGCGCCTGCGCGACCGGCCGGATCGCCCCCGACAGGCCGACCTCGCCGAAATACACCGCGTCCGACGGGAGCGCCGCGCCCGAGAGCGAGGAGACCAGCGCCGCCGCCACGGCGAGGTCGGCGGCGGGCTCGCTGATGCGGAGGCCCCCCGCGACGTTCAGATAGACGTCGTGCCCCCCGAGCCGGATGCCGCCATGGGCCTCCAGCACCGCCAGCACCATCGACAGGCGGTTGGGATCCCAGCCGACCACGGCCCGGCGCGGCATGCCCAGCGCCGAGGGCGCCACCAGGGCCTGGATCTCGACGAGGAGGGGCCGCGTGCCCTCCATCCCGGCGAAGACCGCGGTGCCCGGCGCCGCGAGGTCCCGCCCGGCGAGGAACAGGGCGGAAGGGTTCGGCACCTCCGCGAGGCCCCCGTCGGTCATCTCGAACACCCCGATCTCGTCGGTGGGGCCGAAACGGTTCTTCACCGCGCGCAGGATGCGGAAATGGTGGCCCTGGTCGCCCTCGAACGAGGCCACCGCGTCGACCATGTGCTCGACCACCCGGGGTCCGGCGATCTGCCCGTCCTTGGTGACGTGGCCGACCAGGATCACGGCGGTGCCCGAGGTCTTGGCGAAGCGGATCAGGCTCTGGGCCGAGCCGCGGACCTGGGTCACCGTGCCGGGGGCCGATTCCACCGTCTCGGTCCACATCGTCTGGATCGAATCGATGATCGCCAGAGCCAGCGGGCGGCCCTGGCTCAGCGTCGCGATGATGTCCTCGACATTGGTCTCGGCGGCGAGTTCGACGGGGGCGCCCGACAGGCCGAGCCGCTCGGCCCGCAGGCGCACCTGGCCCACCGCTTCCTCACCCGAGATGTAGGCGACGCGCTCAGCCCGTTTCGCGAGCGCCGCGGAGGCCTGCATCAGCAGCGTCGACTTGCCGATGCCGGGATCGCCGCCGAGCAGGATCACCGAGCCGCGCACGAAGCCGCCGCCCGTCACCCGGTCGAGCTCGGCGATGCCCGACGAGGTGCGCGGCGCCTCCTTGACCTCGCCCGTCAGCCCTTCGAGCGGAAAAATCCGGCCCCGGGCCCGGCTCGGCCGCGTCGCGACCGGGCCGGAGACGGGGCTCGCCGCGCCGGTCTCCTCGACGATCGTGTTCCAGCCGTTGCAGGCCTCGCAGCGCCCGCGCCAGCGGTTGTAGACCGCGCCGCAGGACTGGCAGGCGAAGGTCTGGTGGTTCTTCGCCATCGGCGACGGATCTCCGAGAAGGGATGGCCGCGCGCCGGCAGCCTCGCATGTTCCTGATATGTCCCCAGGCGGGCGCCGGTGCAACCGTAAGCCCGCGACTGTTCGGAAACGAAGCTGCCGCGCTGGCGTCCCAATCCCCGGCAAAAGCTTGGGCGCAACTCGCGTGAAGGAAGCGTGCCCGATGTCCCTGTCCGGCCAGGGTTTCCACTATGACCGCCTCCAGCGCGGATTCCACTGGCTGATGGCGGCCCTGATCGTGGTCGTGCTCGGCCTCGGCCTCTACGCCGCCTGGCAGGTGCCCGGCACCTCGCCGCGGCGCGAATTGCTCGACATCCACAAGTCGCTCGGCCTGACGGTGCTGCTGCTCCTGCCCCTGCGCTTCGTCTACCGGCTCGTCGCCGGCGAGCCGGCCTATCGCTCGGCCCCCACCCGCAGCGCCCACCGCGCCGCCACCCTGGCGCATCTGACGCTCTATGCCCTGATGCTGCTCCTCCCCGTCAGCGGCTACGTCTACTCGGCGGCGGGCGGCTACGGCCTGCCGTGGTTCGGCGTGTTCTCCTTCCCTCGCCTCGTCCCGGTCGACAAGGCGCTGTCGCAGGCGGGCTACGGCGCCCATTACTGGATCGCCTGGGGCTTCGGGATCCTGCTCGGCCTGCACCTGCTGGCGGTCGCCTGGCACGCCTGGATCCGGCGTGACGAGGTGATGGGGCGGATGTGGCCGCGGCGGGTGGTCGGGGGTGATGGGAGTTCGGCTTGATCTGATCCGATACGAGTAAAGCGCAATTCCTCCTCTCCCCGCCCACGGGGCGAGGAGGGACCTGGTGCCAGATCCGTCAAGCGGCGGAGAAAGCGTTCTCCACCAACCCACCCACCCGCTCCGCCCCCAGCGCCTCGTCGAACAGGATGCGGTAGACGATCGGTGCGACGACCCGGTCGAGGATGGTGTCGATGTCCGGAAACGCCTCGCCCCGTGCCGCCACGCGCTCCGCGATCACGGCGATCTGCTGCCTGACATAGCCGCAGCAGCGCCGCGGGCCGGCCTCGCCCTCGGCGGCCAGCACGTCGCGGATCATCTCGCGGCCGAGGCTGGACGACATCTCCTCGGCATATTGCTCGGCCCAGGCCAGGAGGTCGCCGCGGCCGCTGCCCGTCTCGACCGGCACCATGTCCGGCCGCAGCCGCTCGACGGCGACATCGGCCAGAAGCTCGTTCAGCTCGCCCCAGCGCCGGTAGATCGTCGAGGGCGTGACGCCGGCCTCCGCGGCGATGAGCGGGATCGTCACCTCGGCACGGTCCAGCCGGGCGAGGAGATCCCGGGTGGCGCGGTGGACCGAGGCCTGGACCCGCGCGCTGCGCCCACCCGGACGCGGTCCTCCCTCCCTCTCCGCCATCGCCGACCAATCTCCAAACGCAAAGAATTTGCTTTTAGACCGTTGCGGCGCTAGATCCTTAACGCAACGGATTTGCTTTAGGGGCACAGGGATGCGCACAGGTCAAGGATCCCGGCGGGTCGACCCGCTCGCCATCCACGCCGTGACGCTCGGGGCGTTCTTCGCCGCCGCGGCGGCGCCGCCGCCGCTCTACCGGATCTACCAGGAGACCCTGGCGCTCTCGCCGGTCTTCGTCACGCTGGTCTTCGCGGTCTATGCGGTGGCCCTGCTCAAGGCGCTGCTCGTCGCCGGCTCGCTCTCCGACCATCTCGGGCGCCGGCCGGTGATCGCCGGGGCGTTGTGGCTCGAGGCCGCGGCGATGGGCCTGTTCCTTCTGGTCGGGAACGGGCCGGGCTGGCTCGTCGTCGCCCGGATCGTGCAGGGGCTCGCCACCGGCATCGCCGCCGCGTCCCTCGGCGCCGCCCTCGTCGATGTCGATCGCGCCCGCGGGCCGATCGTCAATGCGGTGGCGCCGCTCGCCGGGATGGGCGTCGGAGCGCTCGGCACCAGTGCGCTGATCCAGTATGCGCCGCTGCCGCTGCACCTCGTCTATGGGCTCCTGCTCTGCACCTTCGCGGGGTTGGCGCTGGCGATCTGGCTGATTCCCGAGAGCGCCGCGCGGCGGCCGGGGGCGTTCGCGTCCCTGAAGCCTCGCATGGCGGTCCCGCCCCGGATCCGGCGGCCGCTCGCCCTGGTGACGCCGATCAACATCGCCAACTGGACGCTCGGCGGCTTCTACCTGTCGCTGGTGCCCTCGGTGGTCGCGGCGGCCACCGGCAGCCGCGCGCCGCTCACGGGCGGGGCCGTCGTCACCGCCCTGATGGTGGCGGGCGCGGTTACCGTGCTCCTGCGCCGCACGGCGCCGCCCAGGGAGAACCTGACCTTCGGCGTCCTCACCACCGCTCTCGGCATCGTCGGGGTCGTCGCCGGCATCCACGCGGCGAGCGTGCCGGTGCTGATCCTCGCCAACCTGGTCCCCGGCTGCGGCTTCGGCACCAGCTTCCTCGGCTGCCTCGGCACGATCATGCCGCTCGCCGAGCCCGACGAGCGCGCCGGGCTGCTGGCCGCCTTCTACGTCCAGAGCTACCTCGCCTTCAGCCTGCCGGCGGTCGGCGCCGGCTTCCTCGCCCGCGCCCTCGGCTATGCGGCAACGGCCGATCTCTACGCGGCGGCGATCCTGGTGGTGAGCCTGACCGGACTGGCGAGCTTGCGGGCGCGATTGGGGCGGGGGCTGGCGGTGGCGTAGGCGCGGAGGCGCCCGATCAGGGAGTCCCTCCTCACAGGCTTCTCGTCACAGAACGCTCCTGGCGGCGTGCACGAGCCGGCACGCCGCCGCTCCGATGCGTCCGCGCAGGCCCGGCGGTCCCGCCAGAAGCCGGTCGCCGAATTCCTCCCGGATCGTTCCCAGGATCTCGGCGACTTGGGCGTTCTGGTCGCTGCCGGGTCCGAGCCGCGCCAGCTCGTTCACCGCCCGGGGCGGCGGCTCGGCGACGCGGGTGCGCCAGTCGGTGCCCCAGACCCGCCGGGCGAGGGCGTCGTTGCGTCGGTCATAGACCTCGCCGACCCGTGCGGTCATCGCCGGGTCGAGGGCGCGGAACGGCTCGGCGTCGAGACCGCGCGCCTGCGCCAGGGCGTCGATGCGCGCGGTCACCGCGCGGGCGAGCCC
>JAEWKL010000303.1 GCA_023386115.1 Pseudomonadota bacterium | reverse complement strand
CCCTCCCGCCCCGGCACCTCGAGGCGGTGCTGCAGGCCCTGGTGCATCACGGCCTGCTCAAGGGATTGCGCGGGCCGCATGGCGGCTACGAGCTCGCCCGCGAGCGCCGCCGGATCACCGCCGGCGACATCGCCCGGGCGGTGCTCGGCCCGGAGGCGGCCGAACCGGGTTGCGCCGGCAACGACGTCGCCGGCCTCGTCGTCGCCCCCCTGGTTGCGGACGCGGCCAGGGCTTACCTTGCGGTGCTCGATTCGGTGACCGTGGAGGATCTCTGCGGCCGGGCCGAGGCCGCACAGGTCGCCGGACCGCGGGCCGGCGCGGATTTCACCATCTAAGCAGTTTTTTCCAACGGCCCAGTCCCGGCAAGGAAGCGGTGCGGGATCAAGGTTTTGCGTCAGTTCGCGCTTGCGCCTTCGGCTCGCCTGCACGGTGCGGAAGCTTAAAGAATGCTTTATCAAGTCGCGGTAGTTTGAGCCATCATCGGGCGCGGAAAGGAATCCCGGGGACCATGACCAACGCAGCCGATCCCGCCGTCGTGGTCGTCACGGCCCGGCCCGATCCCGGTGGGCTGACACGGCTGTTCCCGTCGGGCGTCCCGACCCTCGTGGTTCCCGAGCCGGGCGCGGTGCTGGCCACCCTCGCGACGAAATCCACCGACCTGGTGATGATCGAGGCCTCGCCCGGCCTCGACTCCTTCAGCCTGATCCGCGCCCTTCGCCTGAAGCCGCATCTCGCCCACACCTCGATCCTGCTCGTCGCCGAGGGCGACCCGGCCGAGACCCGCCGCCGGGGGCTGGAGGCCGGCGCCACCGACGTGGTGCTGCCGCCCCTCGACGCCTCGGACCTCGCCCTGCGCGGCCGCAACCTGATTTCCCTGGCCCGCGCGCAGGACGCGGTGGAGAGCCAGGCCCGTGCCCTGACCCGCGAGGTCGAGCGGGCGGCGGCCGAGAGCCAGGAGCGCGAGCGCGAGATCATCCGCCGCCTGATGCTCGCCGCCGAGTTCCGCGACGATCAGGCCGGCGACCACCTGACCCGCGTCGCCGGCTGCGTGCTCGCCATCGCGGACGGGCTCGGCCTGTCGGAGGAGGAGGGCAACGACATCGCGCTCGCCTCCACCATGCACGACATCGGCAAGATCGGCGTCGCCGACTCGATCCTGCGCAAGCCCGGGCCCCTCACCGAGCCGGAGCGGTTCGAGATGATGCAGCACGCCCTGCGCGGCTACCGCATGCTGCACGACAGCCCGTCCCGCCTCCTGCGCCTCGCCGCCGAGATCGCGCTGACTCACCACGAGCGCTGGGACGGCGCCGGCTACCCGCAGGGCCTCAAGGGCACCGAGATCCCGCTGCCCGGACGCATCACCGCCGTGGCCGACGTGTTCGACGCCCTGATCTCGGCCCGGGTCTACAAGCCCGGCTGGCCGCTGGAGCGGGCACGCCGCTTCCTGGAGGAGCAGGCGGGCGCGCATTTCGATCCCGACTGCGTCGCGGCCTTCCTGTCGCGCTGGGACGACGTCGTCGCCCTGGTCGAGGAGCGTCCGGCCGACCGCGCCGCGTGAGGGGAGGCGAGAAGGACGGGGCGGCGCTCACCACCCCATCGTGCCGGGCTCGCCCTTGAACGGGCCGACGATGGCCGGGGTGATCCAGCCGCCATAGAAGCCGCCCGGCTGCGGGGTGACCCGCTCCTCGCCGACGAAGCACGCGTCCATTGCGCCGGCATAGAACGCGACGTGACCGGCGAGCGCCGCGAAGGCCCCAGTCGGGTGCGGGTAGGCCCAGGCCGCCCGGCTGGCGCGGCGTAGCGTCCCGACGACGTCGAAATAGACAGCCTGACCCTTCCATTCGCAGAACGCATCACCGCCCGCCGGAGCGAGCGCCCCCGGCATGATGTCGCCCGGCGGCAGGTAGTAGCTCGGCGGATGGGACGTCTCCAGCACCCGCCAGCCCCGCACCGTCTCGGCGATGGTCATCCCGTCGAAGACGACGCGCAGGCGATCGGGCACCGGCTCCAGGCGGGGAGGACGGGGATAATCCCATACGCTCTCCTGGCCGGGGCTTGCCGGATCGGGTTCTGGATGGCCGCGCCGCATGTCGTGGACTCGTCGCCTGTGCTTGTTATCGCTTGATAGCACACAGCCGCGCGATGGGTCGCGCGGCTGTGGCACTTGCTAGGATCGACTGTGAGCCCCTGCTGCGTTTCATCAGAAATCGAAGTAGAATATATATTTGATTATCTTTCCGTGATGATGCCGGAATCACGAGCGTCGAACGCTGGCAGAGACCTAATTCAGACTATTCGATAATGGCCGCTGACACGCCTGCGGCCATCAAGCGAGAGCAGATCGATCAGGAATCGGGGTCGTTACGTTTGATCCTCACGCGTCCGTCACGCCCGCCGCATCCTGCGCCTTCAGCACCTCGGGCCGGGGCATCGAGATGATGTTGTAGCCTGAATCGACGTAGTGGACCTCGCCGGTGACGCTGCCCGAAAGGGGAGAGAGCAGGTAGAGGCCCGAGCCGCCGATATCCTCCAGCGTCGCGGTGCGGCGCAGGGGAGCGTGGGCGGCCTGGTGGTTGAACATCAGGCGGGCATCGGCGATGCCGGCGCCGGCGAGCGTCCGCACCGGGCCGGCCGAGAGGGCGTTGACCCGGAGGCCCTGCGGTCCGAGATCGGCCGCGAGATAGCGCACCGAGGCCTCGAGCGCCGCCTTGGCAAGGCCCATCACGTTGTAGTTCGGCATCACCCGGGTCGAGCCGCCATAGGTGAGCGTCAGGAGGGAGCCGCCGGGGCGCATCCGCGTGGCCGCCCGCTGGGCGACCTCCGTGAAGGAGAAGCACGAGATCACCATCGTGCGGGAAAAGTTCTCCCGGGTGGTGACGTCGATGTAGCGGCCCTTCAGCTGCGACTTGTCGGAGAAGCCGATGGCGTGAACGACGAAGTCGAAACCCTCGGGCCAGACCGCGTCGAGGGACGCGAAGGTGGCGTCGACGCTCTCCAGATCCTCGACGTCGCAAGGGAGGACGAGAGAGGAGCCGAGGGTGCCGGCGAGCGGCCCGACGCGGCGGCCGAGGGCCTCGCCCTGATAGGTGAAAGCCAGTTCCGCACCCTGGCCTGCCAGGGCCCGGGCGATGCCCCAGGCGATGGAGTGGTCGTTCGCGACACCCATCACGAGCCCGCGCTTGCCTGCCATCAAACCCGTCACGCCCGATCCTCCGCTAGAGCATTTTCCGACGACGAGGACACCGGTTCGTCGAGAGAAAATGCGGCAAACTCAAAAACGAGAGCATCGCCCGGTCGCGTCGCGAC
>JAEWKL010000269.1 GCA_023386115.1 Pseudomonadota bacterium | reverse complement strand
GGCCCGGGCGTCGCGCCCCAGGGCCCGCAGGATCTTGCCGATGCGCAATTCGCCGCTGAGGATCCGACGCCAGAGGTCGCCCTGCCGCGCCCGCTCGGCGTAGCCCACCTCCCCGCGGAAGGAGTCGCGGATCATCGTCTCGATGTCGATGCCGGGCTCCACATCGAAGCAATGCAGGTTGACCAGGACCGCCGCGGACAGGCGCTCGTCCCGGCAGATCGTCTGGAACGCCAGGAAGGCCCCGCTGCAGACGCCAAGGACCACGCAGGGCGTGTGCTGCCGGGCCTCGAGATGGTTCAGCGCAGCCTGGACGTCTGCGACCGCATCCACGGCGTAGAGCGGCAGGGATCCGTCCGGACGCTCGGCGCTGTCGCCGATGCCGCGCAGGTCGAAGCGGAACGAGGCGATGCCGGACGCGGCCAGCCGCCGGCTGAGCTGCGTCGTCTGCCGACCGTGCCCGGCCCGCGGGTTGCGCCCGGAATTGACCATCAGCACGGTGCCGCCGCTCCACGGCCCGCGCGGCCGGCACAGGATGCCGACGAGGCCGGGGCCGAAGCGCGACACCTCCTCCTGCCACGTCGCGTCGGCGAGCCGGCAGGAAGGCACGGGCGAGGGCGAGGGCGAGGGCGCGACGGACGCGGGCATCTGCGCCACGGCGAAGTCGCGCACGGCCGCGAAGGTCTGCTCGGGGGTGCGGGAGAAGAGCGGCTCGGAGACGAGCTGGTTCAGATCGGGAAACGGCCCGGTCTCGACGAGGCTCCCGAACGCCCGGTAGCGCTCGGCCAGGGCCTCGACCTTCGGCCCGAGCATCAGGATCCGCGGCGCCGGGGCCCGCTCCGGTGCCATCAGGTCGAGCCGGGCAAGGTCGGCGAGGGTCTGCGGCCCGAGGGTGAAGCTGCCGGCCAGCAGCGAATCGGGGTCCTGCGGCATCGGCGTGCGGTCGGGCATGACGTCGATGAGCCGCGACTGCATCGCCATCTCGCGGCGATAGGCCTTGCCGGTGATGAACGGCGCCAGCATCACCAGCCGGTCGATCCGCTCGCCGGCCAAAGCCGCGAGGGTCGCGCCGAGGCGCAGGCCGACCACCACGATCTCCTCCGCCCCCGCCTGGTCGCGCAGGGTGGCGATGCCCTCTCGGATCGCATCGAGCGCCGCCGGGATCTCGGGACCGGCCGGGTCGCGCGAATCGCCCTGGCCCGGATAGTCGAAGCGCAGGGTCGGGCAGCCGGCGCCGGCGATCGTCGCGGCCAGGGCACGCCAGGAGCGGTAGGCGCACCATTGCTCGAACCCGAACGTGCCGCACAGGAGCACGCCGCGCCGGCGCGTGCCCGGGCTGTACCAGCCGAACGCATCGCCGAGCACGACCGGGACCGGCTCCGCCGCGATGGGCGTTTTGCCCGCGTCGTCGGTCAGCATCTGGACCTTTCCCTTTCCTATCCGCCGAGCAGCACCCGATTCCGTTGCCCTCGTCGATTGTTCTAGGTCTTCAAGTTTGCCGAATTGTCTACGACGAGCCCGTTCCTCTTACACCGGCTACGCTTGACCATCGGCGACGCTTTCAAGGTCGCGACGTCGCGCGCTGCTCTCGGTCCGTGATCGTGCCGCCTCGTCTCCACGGAAGCGGACAGCGCTTCGGTGGGGACGAGGTTCCGGCTTACGAGCGGGCGATGTGGACCGGGCGGCCGCGCGCCAGGCTCGCCAGCCGGAGTCGGAGAATCATGGCCACGAAGACCACGACGTCGACGGTGTAGCGCCGTCCGAGGCGGCGCGGTTCGCGCAGGAGACGGAACAGCCACTCGAGGCGCACGGAGCGGAACGCCGCAGGAGCGCGGACCGACGCGCCGGCCGTGTAGTCGAGGAGCGCCCCGACCCCCATGAGCACGCGCGCGTCGATCCGGTGCGCATGCTCGGCGATGAAGGTCTCCTGGCCCGGATTGCCGAGGGCGACGAGCAGGATGTCCGGCGAGGCGGCGTTGATCTCGGCGAGCACCGCCCCCAGCGCCTCGGCCGGGAAGTAGCCGTCGCGCGCGCCGACGACCCGGTGCTGGGGATGGAGCAGCGCCAGGTTGCGCGAAGCCGCCTCGGCGATGCCGGGCCTGGCCCCGAGCAGGAACAGGGTGCGCGGCGCCGTCTCGGCAGCCAGGAAGGCCGGGATCAGGTCGGTGCCGTTGAGGTTCTGGCGGAAGAAGCGGCCGCGGAACAGGGCCGAGCAGAGATCGATGCCGAGCCCGTCGCTGACGAGCAGGAAGCCGCGCAGGGACGCGGCATAGGCCGGCGTGCAGAGGGCCTTGAGCAGCATGTTGGCATTGCAGAAGCCGAGGCACAGCTGCGTGCGCCGGTCGAGGGCGTCGCGCAGGCGGGAAAACAGCTCGTCGCGGGTGAGATCGCTGACGCTGACGCCCTCGAGTTCGAGGCGGTCGACGCTCGCGGCTCCGGGCGCCATGTCGAGGGCGCGGTCAGGCATGGGACGCTTCCGATCGAGGTTGCGGTGATCCGAGTCGAGGCAAGACCATCAGTGGGATCGATGAAGAATTACCGGCCGAGCCTGCCCCGCGCAAAGTGAATGCAGCTTGCCCCAATCGCGATGCAGTCTTAATTCAGTGCAGGGTTAACGACAGATTGGATGAATGCCGACAAGCCGGCATCGATGGGGTGGCGAATGGCTAAGCTTGCTGTCTTGGGCCTCACACGATGATGTTGCGGCGTCCGGCGCGGCTGCGGGAGATCGCGTTAAAGTCCCGATAGGGGATGGCTGCTACCCCGGGATCCGGAGTGGCGGGCGCTCAAACCCCGCACCCCATCGAGAGGCGACGGACACGATGCTGACACTCGTCGCGCGGCTGCGCCGATCGGCCCGCTCGCAGCAATTCGCCTCGGCCTTCGTCGCCCGGATCGCCAGCGCCGTGCTCGGCTTCGTGATGCTGCTCGTCGCGAGCCGGCTGCTCACCACCTACGAGTACGGCGTCTACGTCTTCCTGTTCACGTTCGGCAGCGGGCTCGGGCTGATCGTGGCGCTCGGCCAGCAGAACCTGGTGCTGAAGCATTACCGCGCGCGCGGCGGAGCGGCGGCGCACAACGACGCGCTGGTGCGCTACAATCTCGGCTGGCTCACGGTTGCGATTCTGCTGATGCTGGCCTTGAGCGCGGTGGTCTTCGTGGCCGAGGACGCCCTGCCCGACCCCTATCGCCGGCTCCACCTCGCCTGCGCCTTCGCGGCGGTGTTCGCCCTCTCCGAGTACCTGCAGAGCTACTTCCGCGTCCACGGCCGGATCTGGCTCGCCCTCCTGCCCCGGGAGGTGGTCTGGCGCGGCGCCTGCTCGGTGCTGCTCGGCGCCGCCGCGCTCGCAGGTCTCCTCAGCGGCGCGACGATCGCGATGGAGATCGTGCTGGGGCTGCTGCTCGCGATGACGCTCTACCAGATCCGTCACCTCGCCGGGCTTCACGGCTGGGATTCCTGGCGCGGGGGCTTCCGCCATCCGGAGAAGGCGCCGGCCTGGCGCGGCGAGAGCCTGCTGTTTACCGCCAACAACGTGATCGTGGCCGCGGCGGCCTTCCTCGAGACCGTGATCGTCGGGGCGGCTCTCGGCATGGAAGAGGCGGCCTTCTACTTCGTGGCCCTGCGCTATGCGATGTTGGTCAACCTCCCGAGCGCGGCGATCGACACCGTCAGCCTGCCGATGATCGCGAGCCATTTCCAGGTCCGCGACCGGGAGGGCGCGCAGCGCCTGATCGGCCGGCTGTCCCTCGCGAGCTTCGCGATCTCGTCGGCGGGCGCCGTGGTGATGGCGGTCGGCGCACCCTTCGCGCTCAGCCTCTTCAAGCCGGACTTCGCCGCCCATACCGACGTGCTGATGGTGCTCAGCCTGTCGTCGGTGGTGGGCGCCTTCTTCGGCCCCGGCCCGTCGCTCCTGACGATCGGCGGCGGCGAGCGCTACATCCTGATCAGCAACGCGGTCCTGTTCTCGGCCTATGCGGTCCTGCTCTGCCTCGTCGCGGTGCCGTTCGGCATCCTCGGCGTCGCGGTGGCGAATGTCGGCTGGACGATCGTCATCAACCTGGTGCTCGCCCGCTGGGTGCGGGCGAACTGGGACGTCGACAGCCGCGCGACCGCCTTCTTCACCCGCCGGGCCTGGCTCCCGGTGCATGCCGCTCCCCCTGCCCTCCCCCCAGCCCCCGCACACGCGGCGGAATGAGATGCGCCGTCTCCTCACCCTCGCCTGCCTGATCCTGGCCCTCCCGCCCGCCCCCGCCGCGGCCGCCTCCACCTGCCTGCGCGGCGTCAACATCAGCGGGGCCGAGTTCGGCACCGTGCCGGGGCGCTACGGCTTCGATTATCTCTATCCCTCGGCCTCGACGATCGGCCGCTTCGCGGGCCTCGGCCTCACGACGATGCGGCTGCCGATCCGCTGGGAGCGCCTGCAGCCGGCCCTGCGCCAGCCCCTCGACCCGGAGGAGCTCGCCCGCCTCGAATCCACGGTCTCGGCCGCGACCCAAGCGGGTTTGCGCACGGTGATCGACCTGCACAACTACGCCTATTACGGCAAGGCGCGCATCGGCACCGAGATGGTGACGGCGGAGGCCTTCGCCGATGTCTGGCGGCGCCTGGCGCAGCATTTCCGGGGCGATGCCTCGGTAGCGTTCGGGCTGATGAACGAGCCGCACGACATCCCGGCCGATCGCTGGCTCATCGCCGCCAACGCAGCCATCGCGGCGATCCGGGAGGTCGGGGCCGGGCAGCTGGTGCTGGTGCCGGGTTCGGGCTGGACCGGCGCGCATAGCTGGACCGCCGACCTGCCGACCGGCAACAATGCGGCGGTCATGCTCGGCACGGTCGATCCGGGCAACAATTTCGCCTACGAGGTGCACCAGTATCTCGACGCCGATTATTCCGGCACCCATGCCGAGTGCATCCGGGGCGCCGACGCCCTGCAGGCGGTGGAACGCCTGACCGGCTGGCTGGCGCAGAACGGGCGCCGCGCCTTCCTGGGCGAGATCGGCGCTCCCGGCAATCGCGGCTGCCCGGAGCGCCTGGCGGCGGTGTTGCGCCACGTCAACGCGAACCCGCAGCAATGGGTCGGCTGGACCGCCTGGGCCGCCGGCGACCTGTGGGCGCCGGATTATCCCCTGCGGCTCGACCCCGCCGGCGCCACCGCTCCCGTCGTGGCGGCGATCCAGGCCGCCGCCCGTGCCAAGCCCTCCTGCGAGCCGTGAGCGTCGTCGTGAGCCCCATCGCGAGCCCCTTGCCGCGGTCCGCCGCGCCCCTCTCGATCCTGCACGTGGTCCGTCAGTTCCTGCCCAATCGCGGCGGGCTGGAGGATTTCGTCGCCAACCTCGCCCGCGAGCAGGCCCGCCTCGGCCACCGCGTCCGGGTCCTGACCCTCGACCGTCTGTTCTCGGCACCCGAGGCGCGGCTGCCGGCGCGGGAGCGCCTGGAGGGGATCGACATCGCGCGGATCCCGTTCTTCGGCTCGCACCGCTATCCGGTGGCGCCATCGGTGTTCCGGCATCTCGGCGACGCCGACCTCGTCCACGTCCACGCCATCGACTTCTTCTTCGACGCCTTCGCGCTCGCCCGGCCCCTGCACCGCCGCCCGATGGTGGCGACGACCCATGGCGGGTTCTTCCACACCGGCGCGCATTCGCGGCTGAAGAAGCTCTGGTTCGAGGGCCCGACCTGGTTGAGCGTGCGCGGCTACGAGGCGATCGTCGCCTGCAGCGAGAGCGACGCCCGGCTGTTCGAGGGCATCACACCCGGCGGCGTCGCGGTGATCCAGAACGGCGTCGACCTGGCGAAATTCGCCGGGGCCGCCGCGCCAGAGCCCCGTCGCGCGCTCCTGACGATCGGCCGCTTCGCCCACAACAAGCGCCTCGACCGGCTGCTCGCGACGATGCAGGCGCTGAACGTCGACGGCGCCGGCTGGCGCCTGCGGATCGTCGGCGTGCCGTCCGACGTCACGCAAGCCGCGCTGGCCGGCGAGATCGACCGCCTGGGGCTTGCCGGCGCGGTCACCCTGCATACCGGCCTCGACGCCCCGGCGGTCCGCGAACTGATCGGGCAATCGAGCCTGTTCGTCTCGGCCTCGCAATACGAGGGCTTCGGGATCGCGCTGATCGAGGCCTTGAGCGCCGGCCTCGTCCCGGTGGCCCATCCCAACGACGCCTTCACCTGGCTGAAACAGCGCCATCCCTCGATCACGCTGGCGGATTTCGCCGACGCCCCGGCGGCGGCGGCGGCGATCCGCGACGCCTATGACCGCCTGGAGCGCGGCGCGCTCCTGCGCGGCGCGGAGGATCTGTCGGATTACCGCTGGTCGAGCGTCGCGGCGCGCTACGTGTCGGTCTACGAGGCGGCGCTCGCAGGAGGCGGGCAGGTGGCGGCTGCGACGGTGGCGTGAGGGACCCGGACGGGAGTAGCGCGCCTGAACCCTCCCCCGCAGAGGGGGAGGGATCCGGTGCCATTCCGTCAATACACCGTTAACCCTCATCCGCGACCCTGGCTGGGCCGCGCCGGCTGATGTTCGGGGCGGCGAGAGCGGCGGTTCGGTACCAGCCCCCTTCCAGCACCGGACCGCCGCGCTCCCTTCGGGTCCCCTGCCCTCCCCTGCCCTCCCCTGCCCGGGTGCTCGCCGCGTCGCACGGGATCGTGCGACAAGCGCGGTATCCGCCCGCACAAGGACGACAATGCATCTCGTCGTGACCGCCCACACCGCCAACGGCCCGCTCTCGCACCAGCGCACCTCGCCGGAGGACGCCCTGGAGAAGGCGCAGCAGCTCGAAGCCGAGGGCCACGACCACGTCGTCATCACCGACATCACCGGCCGGGACTACGCGCCGCCGGAATTCGACAGCCTGTTCCTCAACCCGGGCCGCTGACACCATGACCGGCCTCACCATCTACGTCGACGCCGATGCCTGCCCGGTCAAGGACGAGATCTACCGCGTCGCCGGGCGGCATGGCGCTCACGTCGTGGTGGTGGCGAACAGCTTCATCACCATACCCCGTGAGCCGTGGATCGAGCGGGTGATCGTTTCCGACACGCTCGACGCCGCCGACGACTGGATCGCCGAGCGGGCCGGGCCGCGCGCGGTCGTCGTCACCGCCGACATCCCCCTGGCGAGCCGCTGCGTGAAGGCGGGCGCGAGCGTGCTCGCGCCCAACGGCAAGGCCTTCACCGATTCCTCCGTCGGCATGGCGCTCGCCACCCGCGACCTGATGCAGTCCCTGCGCGAGGCGGGTGCGGTGACCGGCGGCCCGAAGCCGTTCTCGCCCAAGGACCGCTCGGCCTTCCTCGGCGCCCTCGACCGGGCCCTCGTGCGGCTGCGGCGCAACGCCCAGGGCGGCTGAGGCCGCGCTCTTCGAACTTCCCTACTCCCTGCGGGTTCCTTGTCGGCGGCGACCCTTCGCCTGCCGTACGGGAGAGCCAGCATGTCGGTCGAGGAGAACACGGTCCATTACGACAGCCCGGCCGGCGGCTGGGGCTCGGTCCGCGGCATCGCCGAGGTATTCGGCAAGGAATGGGCGACGCCGCTCGCCACCGAGACCCTGTTTCGCCAGAACAAGCCGAAAGGCTTCATGTGCGTGTCCTGCTCCTGGGCGAAGCCGGCGAACTACCATCCCTTCGAGTTCTGCGAGAACGGCGCCAAGGCGACCCTGTGGGAGCTGACCACGCGGCGCTGCACGCCGGATTTCTTCGCCAAGCACACCCTCACCGAGCTGCGCGGCTGGAGCGACCATGATCTGGAGCAGCAGGGCCGCCTGACCCACCCGCTGCGCTACGACCGCGCCAGCGACCGCTACGTCGCTTGCGGCTGGGACGAGGCGTTCCGGGCGATCGGTTCGGAGCTGCGCCTGCTCGATCCGAAATCGGTGGTGTTCTACTCCTCGGGACGGGCCAGCCTCGAGACCTCGTATCTCTATGCCCTGTTCGCCCGGCTCTACGGCAACAACAACCTGCCCGATTCCTCCAACATGTGCCACGAGACGACCTCGGTGGCCCTGAAGAAGGTGATCGGCGCCAGCGTCGGAACGGTCGTGTTCGACGACCTGTCGAAATGCGACGCGATGTTCTTCTTCGGCCAGAACACCGGCACCAACTCGCCGCGGTTCCTGCACCCGTTGCAGGAGGCCTCGAAGCGGGGGGTGAAGATCATCACCTTCAATCCCGTCCGCGAGCGGGGTCTCGAGAGCTTCACCAACCCGCAGAGCCCGGTCGAGATGCTGACCCGCTCGGCGACGCAGATCAGCGCCCAGTACCATCAGGTCCGGCCCGGCGGCGACATCGCGGTGATGCTCGGCCTGTGCAAGCACGTCTTTGCCGCCGACGACGCCGCCAAGGCGAAGGGCACCCGCGTCCTCGACACCGACTTCATCGCCCAGCACACGACCGGGCTGGAGGCCTTCGAGGCGAAGGTCCGGGCGACCCCGTGGGATGAGATCGAGCGCGAATCCGGCATCAGCCGCGCCGATATCGAGGCGGCGGGGCAGGTCTATGTCGAGGCCGAGCGGGTTTGCGCCTTCTACGGCATGGGGCTGACGCAGCACGTGCACGGCTTCGAGAACGTCGCGATGGTCGTCAACCTGCTGCTGCTCAGGGGCAATATCGGGCGCGACGGCACCGGCGTGGCGCCGGTGCGGGGCCACTCCAACGTGCAGGGCCAGCGCACCGTCGGGATCTCGGAGAAGCCGGAACTCGTGCCGCTCGACCGGCTCAGCCAGCAATTCGGCTTCGAGCCGCCGCGGGAGAAGGGCGTCAACACCGTGGAGGCCTGCGAGGGCATCCTGTCGGGCACGATCCGGAGCTTCATCGGGCTCGGCGGCAACTTCGTGCGGGCGATCCCCGATCAGGACCGGATGGAGAAGGCCTGGGCCGGGATGCGCCTCACCGTGCAGGTCGCGACCAAGCTCAACCGCTCGCACCTCGTCAATGGCGAGATCGCCTACCTCCTGCCCTGCCTCGGCCGCACCGAGGAGGACCGCCAGGCCACCGGCCCGCAGGCGGTGAGCATCGAGGACACGTTCAGCTGCATCTACGGCTCGCTGGGCCGCCGCACCCCGGCGAGCGACTTCCTCAAGTCCGAGGTCGCGATCGTGGCGGGGCTCGCCAAGGCGACGCTTCCGCCGAACCCGAAGGTACCCTGGGACGCCTGGGTCGGCGATTACGGCCTGATCCGCGACGAGATCGCCAAGACCTACCGGGAGGAGTTCCACGACTTCAACGATCGGCTCTGGATTCCCGGCGGCTTCTACCGCGGCAACTCGGCCCGCGAGCGGATCTGGAAGACGGAGAGCGGCAAGGCGGAGTTCACCGCGCCGGAGGTCCTCTCGGCCACCGGCTTCCCCGACGAGCCCGGCCGCTACCGGCTGATCACCATGCGGTCGAACGACCAGTTCAACACCACGATCTACGGTTACAGCGACCGCCTGCGCGGGATCGAGGGCACCCGCGACGTGCTCCTGATGAATCCGGGCGAGATCCGCCGGGCGGGCTTGAGCGAGGGCCAGGTCGTCACGCTCGTCAGCGATGCCGGCGACGGGATCACCCGCGAGGTGACGGGTCTCACCGTGACGCCGTTCTCCCTGCCGGACGGGTGCCTGGGAGCCTACTACCCGGAGATGAATCCGCTGATGGCGCTCTCGCACCACGACATTCAGTCGGGGACGCCGGCGGCGAAATCGGTGCCGGTGCGGATCCGGCCGGATGCGGGTGGCCTGAAGACGAACCGGCGCGAGCCGACCGGGCACGCCGCTCATCCGATCTGACGGTCGAGCGGCACGGTCATCAGGGGGTCGGGTGGGGGTTTGCGGGTCCCCTCCCCTCCCCACCGCTGCGCATCAAAATGCCAGATGCCCGCGAATGACGCACAATTGTGCTTGTGTGGGCGTGAATCGCCGGGTACCACTGTGATCACAGACACGACATAGGCCGCCCTCGAGAGCGGCCCGAAGTCTGGGGAGGAAGGCCCTCGTTGAGGGCGAGCACCGCCGCGACGCCATCGCGGCGGTGCTTGTTTTTGTCCCATATCGGGTCAGGCGGGGCAATCGGCCAGATGGACGAGGGCCCGGCCGGCCGAAGCGGTCGAACAGCCGCAAGACGATCAGGATCGTCAGGCCGAACCCCATCGCGACTGCGAGCAGCGTGAGTTGCGCCGCCCCGGCGACGATGCCGGCGGAGGCCGCGAACCAGAGGCTCGCCGCACTCGTCAGGTTCTTCACGGTGCGGCGGGCGACGATGATCGTCCCGGCCGAGATGAAGCCGATCGCCGGCGCCGGTTCTACCATCACTTGCCCTGGATCACCCGGAGCGGGTCGGCATCCCACCCCTCCTGGCGCACCGCCGCGTCGAGGCAGAACGCCGAGGTCGTGATGAAGGCCGCGCTCAAGGCGACGAGGGCGTGGGTGCGCTAAGTCCGCATCCTCCGCCCGCCACTCCCGCTCGACCCCGAGCAGCAGATCGCACAGGGTGGCGGCCCCGAGGCGCGCGACGATCTCCCCGACGATGAAGGCCGTGTCGTCGGGCGGCAGGGCGCCGCTCAGGCCCCCTGCCCCGGCTCCGGTGGGTCCGGGAACGGCGTCCAATGGGTGAACGCGTCCGGCGCGTAGCCATACTCGGTGGTGGCGACGTGCCAGGGCCGGCCATCCTCGGCCCGCCCGGGATCCCAGCGGATCACGGCGCGCCGGTCCGGCTCGTCCCGGTGGATGGCGATGATCCAGCGCCCATCCTGGGGCGCGCGATCGATAGGCCTCCAATCGGTCATCGGATGCTCCCGCGGCGAGTGCCTGGACGGAAACAACGCGCCGGGCGCGCCGCCGTTCGCCTCAGCGCGGCGCGTCGCCCCGCTCGAGGCGCTCGCCCGCCTCGCATTCGCGGAGAAAGGTCGCGCGGTTGTCGCCGGTGATCCCGTCCTGGTCGGCCTTGGCCTCGCAGACCCGGCGCCCCTCCGCGGGAGCCGGATCGGGCGCGGCCTGGGCGAGCGCGGCGGCGGGCGTCAGGAGAGCGAGGATCAGGAGAGCGTGGCGCATGGCAGGCCTCGATGCGGGCGGATCTGCCCGATCCATCGTCGCGCCCGCCCGATGGTTCCCCGCCCCCTCAGAGGGCCGTCGCGGCCATCCAGACTGCCATCGCCGCCATCATCGGGCTCTCGGTCAGCGACACGAAGCCGAGGTCACGTTGCCGCCGCCGACGCGCTCGCCGGCGATGAAGACCTGCGGCGTGGTCTTCACCCCGTGCTCGGCCTTGAAGCGGTCGGTTGCCTCGCGGGTTGCCGGGGGGCGGTCCTCGACCGTGTAGCCGGCCTGTCGGAGCAGGTGGCGGGCTTTCAGTCCGGAGGGACAGACATGGGTGTCCGTCACCATGCGGTAGAGCGTGGCTGTGCGAGTGGAAGGAGTTCACCGGGCGACCTCATCTCGTGTCGACGGGAGGCCCGAGGGCGCAGCATCCGTACCATGCTACGGAGTCAAGCCATGTCCATTCCGAGGATGTCCAATCCGGGGATGACAGACCTGACGATCGCCGGTCTCGCCCGCGCCGGCAGCATCGGGGTCGAGACGATCCGCTATGATCAGCGGCGCGGGCTGCTCCCAGTACCGGCCTGGTCCGGCGCCTGCGCTTCATCCGCTCGGCGAAAGGGGCGGGCTTCACCCTCGAGGAGATCGCCGAGCTCCTGGCGCTCGATGCCGGCGCGGACCGGGCCCGGGCGCGGGAACCCGACCGATCCCGCATCGACGCCCTGGAGGCCCGGATCGCCGAGCTGAGCGCGGCCCGCGACGCGCTCGTCCGGCTCGCCCGGGCCTGCGGCGCGAGCGAGGCCGGGCCCTGTCCGATCATCACCGCCTCTGAGCCGGAGTGACGGCGTCAGGGCTTCGGCTGGCCGGCCCGGTAGGCGGCCAGGATCTCCGGCAGCCGGTCGAGGACGTAATCGGCGAGGCCGGGCGCCAGGGTCTCGTCGAAGGACAGGGCGACCCGGTCGGGGGTTCGCTCGATGCGGGCGATGGAGCGGCCGGCCTCGTCGCTCCAGACCTGCGGCGCCGGCCGCTTCGCGGCGGGAGGCGCCAGCGCGTTCAGCACAGCCGTGAAGCGCTCGTTGGTCGGCTTCTCCTGGAAGCCCGGATCGGCGAGCAGCCCGGCGACCCGGCCGGGCTTGGCCGCCTTGATCCGCTCGGCGAGAAGCATCCAGCGTGGCCGTCCCGCGGCCGGGGCCGGGCCGATCGCCCGGACGATCTCCGCCGGCACCGTGCGCGCCACCGAGATCAGGGTCGAGAGGTCGCCCTTGCCGACGCCCATCGCGGCGGTGATCGTGGCGCGGGGGAAGCCGTGCTCCTCGAGCCGGAGCGCGAAGAAGGCCCGCTCGATATAGCTCAGGTCCTGCCGTTCTAGGTTCTCCTTGCCCTGCGCCACCACCAATTCGGCATCGGTGAGCGGACGCACGACGGCGCGCACGGGCCGCGCGAGGCGTCGCGCCGCCTGGATGCGGCGGCGGCCATAGGCGACCTGGTAGCGCTCCGGGCTCGACGGGTGCGGCCGCACCAGGATTGGCACCTGCTGGCCGCTTTCCCGGATGCTCTCGACGAGGGCCGGGAGGCCCGAATCGTTGGCATCGGCCACCCGGTCGGCGATGAAGGAATCGTCGATCCGGTCCGGCTCGATCTCGATGACGACGGTGCCGGCCTCGATCTCCGCCGCGGCGTCGGCCCGGGCGGCGAGGCCGCGCAGGGTGGTGCTCATCGCCCGCACCGCGCCGCTGCGGCTGCGCTCCGGGGCACGGGTTTCCTGCGCGCGGAATTCCTGCGGGCTGGGGTTTGCAGCTGCAAACTCCGGTTCGGACGGGCCCGAGTTTGCAGCTGCAAACGCCTCGGGCTCCGCCGCCGGGGCGGTCTCGGAGGCGGATGCCGGCGCCGGTTGCGGCTTGGACAGCGGCTTGGGCAGCGGCTTGGCGCCGAACAGCGCGTCGAGGCTCGACTTGCGGCTCATGGCCGGCCCCAGGCGCGGCGGATCAGGCCCTCGATCTCGCCGTTGACAGCCTCGAGCGACTCGAGCGCCCGGTCGTAGGTCGAGCGGGTCACGCTCTCGCGGCCGATCTCGTAGAGGGTCTGCTTCGACAGGCCGGCATCGGAGACCGCCGAGGATTTCAGCATCGGCGCGGTCAGCACCGCGTCCTCGAACAGGGTGCGCAGCATGCCGACGATGCGGGTCTGCGGCGCGTCCTGCTGCTCGTAGCGGGTCACGAGGTAGCGCAGCCAGTCATATTGCAGCCGCCCGCCGGATTCGGCCACGACGCCGAGCAGGTCCTCGGTCATCGCCAGGAACTGGCTCATCGAGGCGACGTCGAGCATCTGCGGATGCACGGTGATCAGCAGCGAGGTCGCGGCGCAGAGCGCCGAGAGGGTCAGGTAGCCGAGCTGCGGCGGGCAATCGATGACGACGACGTCGTAGGCATCGGCCACCGTCTCGATCGCGTGGGCGACCCTGTCAAAGAACAGGGGCTCGCCGGCGCGGCGGCGGCTCAAGGCCCGCGGCGTCTCGTGCTCGAACTCCATCAATTCGAGGTTGGCCGGCACCAGGTCGAGACCGGTGAAGTAGGTCGAGCGCACCACGTCGCGCAAAGGGCGCGCATCGTCGTAGCGGATCGCGCCGTACAGGGTCTCGTCGGCCCCGACATCGAGCTCGGGCTGCACACCCATCAGGGCCGAGAGGCTGGCCTGAGGATCGAGATCGATCGCGAGCACCCGGTAGCCGCGCAGCACCAGGGACTGGGCGAGGTGGGCGGTGGTGGTGGTCTTGCCCGACCCGCCCTTGAAGTTCGCGACCGCCACGACCTGCAGGTGCTCGGCAGCCGACCGCCGCGGCTGGTAGCGCCGGCCGCCCCGCGTGTTCTCGTCGAGATAGGTGCGCAGGCCGTGGATGTCAGCCAGCGTGTAGGAGCGGCGCCCGTTGGCCGAGACCTCCGGCTGCGGCCCGAGCCCGTCGGCGGCGAGCTGCTGCAGCCGCGACACCGTCACGCCGATGATCCGGGCGGCCTCCGTCGAGGTGAAGCGGCGCAGGCCCTTGGCGGCCATGGGCGGAAACAGCCCCGAGGAGATCGCCTGCAACTGCGCGCGAAGCGTCGCCGCATGGGCGCCGATCATCGCCGCGGGCGCGACCGGAGCAGGGGGGAGCGGCGGCGTATGCTGATTCATCCTCGCAGACCCTGTTTGCAGAAAATTCGCCGGTTCGGCGTTCAAACTGCAATTGGCCCGTTCCGAGACCGATTCGCAATCGTCGGCACCGGCACCGCGCAAGCCCCACGCAAGCCTGGCGCGCCACCGGCGCACGCCACCGGCGCAGGCCGGCGGCAGGGCAGGGGGGATCGTGGGGGCAGCCCCTCCACCCGAAGCGGCAGCCGCTCCACCGGACGGGACCCCGGCCTACCTCGAAATGGGGCGGTGCCGGCCGCTTCATCGCGCGTCGCGCCGGCGCTAGGGTCCGGTTCGGCGCCGAGACGACCCTCCCAGAAGCGCATCCACCAAGGCCTATCCCCAAGGACTCACCCATCACGCGACCGCCACCGGACGGCGACCGACGCGAGGCTCTCTCGTGCGCGGCAGGCGTCATCCTCTCCCGATGAAATCCGTAAGCTTGACGGAAACTTGCCTCGGCACGGGTTCTCCGATTTGCGAGCCGTTAAGCTGTTCAGAGTTTAGTGTCTCCCATCCACTCGGATCGACCGCTCTGCTCCGCAGTGGACCGAGCCTTTCTCTAAAATAGACATCCGAAAATTTACCAAAGCTTGTCCCCGAGATTGCATTCTCGTCTGCCGGATGCGACTCGTGTCTCACACAGGAAGGTAGTGCCTCATGGTCGAGATCTCTGACATCCGGGACGTGCTGACGTCGCTGGAAGCACTCAAGGGCGTGGTCGACACCCTGTCGGACGATGACGACCTGTTCGAGAAGGGGCTGGATTCCTTCGGCTCGGTGCAGCTGATGCTGGCCCTCGAGGAGCGGTTCGACATCGAGTTCCCCGATTCGGCCCTCAGCCGGCGCTCGTTCTCGACCATCCGCATCATCCGGGACACCGTGTCCGGCCTTCGCCGGCAGGAGGCCGCATGAACATGCACGTTGAGGTCGCGGCGACGGTGCCCGTCGCGGCGGCCGTCCCGGTCGCGGCGGCCGCTCCGGCCGGCGGCCTCGACGCGCGGGCCAAGCG
>JAEWKL010000255.1 GCA_023386115.1 Pseudomonadota bacterium | reverse complement strand
GCGATATGGAACGACTCTCTCCGGCCGCCATCGACCGGCCGGCCTACCTCGACCTCAGGAATGCCCTGCCGCCCGGCGCCGGGCCGGGGCGGCACCGCTCTCCACCCGCTGCTCCGGCCGGATCCCGCCCGGCTCGGCGAGCGGCGCCACGATGGTGCAGACCACGCCCTCGCGCGGGAAGCTCAGGCTCACGGTGCCGTCGAGCTCGCGGGCGAGGCTGCGCTCGATCAGGCGGGAGCCGAAGCCGGTGCGGGTCGGGGGGACGACCGGCGGCCCGCCGTGCTCCTGCCAGCGCAGCAAGAGGCATCCGTCGGCGACGCTCCACGACAGGGCGACCTGGCCCGCCGGCACCGAGAGGGCGCCGTACTTGACCGCGTTGGTGGCGAGCTCGTGCAGCGCCATGGCGATGGAGAGGGCGATGCGGGGCGGCAGGCGTAAGGAGGGCCCGCCGACCGCGAAGCGCGAGGGCGCGCCCGGCCCGTCGAGGGGGGCGAGGGCGTCCTTCACCACCGCGGCCAGCTCCGCTCCTTCCCAGCTCTCGCGGGTGAGCACGTCGTGGACGCGCGCGAGCGCGATCAGCCGTGCCTCGAAGGCCGACTTTGCCGCATCGATCTTGGCGCCGGCGACCTGCGGCCCGTCGAGGCCGCGCAGGCTCTGCATCGCGATCGATTGCACGGTGGCCAGCGTGTTCTTCACCCGGTGGTTCAGCTCGTGCACCAGCAGACGCAGGTGCTCCTCGGCCCGCTTGTGCTCGGTCACCTCCTGGTGGATGCCGATCACCCGGCGCGCCCGGCCGCCGGCGTCGCGCTGCACGATCGCCTGGGCGCTGACCCAGCGCATCGGCGATCCGTCCGTCCGGATCCGGAACTCGGTGCGGTACTCGGCCTCGCCCGCGAGCAGGGCGGCGAGCGCAGCCTCGATCCGGGCCCGGTCCTCCGGATGCACGATGCGGGTCCAGGCCTCGCGCGAGAGGGGGGCTTGCCCGAAAATCTCGGCCGAGCGGGCCGAGAGGCGGTGCTGCCCGGAGGCGAGGTCGATCTCCCAGGTGCCGAGCCGCCCGGCGGCGAGGGCCAGCCGCAGGCGCTCCTCGCCCTCGCGCAGGGCGGTCTCGGCGTCCTTGGCCTCGGTGATGTCGACGTTGCAGCCGGTATAGCCGAGGAAGCGGCCGTGATCGTCGAGGCGGGCGACGCCCTCGCACAGGATCCAGCGCGTCGCCCCGTGCCGGTCGATCACCCGGGTCGCGTGGCGGAACGGCGTGCGCGCCGCGAAGGCGCTCTCGAACGCCGCCTCGAAGCCGGGCAGGTCGTCCGGGTGGATGATCTCGCGCCAGCGGCCCCCGGTCAGCGTCTCGGTCGAGCGGCCGAACAGGTAATCGTAGTGGAGGTTGACGAAGACGACCTCGCCCGCGTCGTCGGTCATCCAGATCAGGGCCGGGGCGGAATCGGCCATGTGGCGGAAGCGCGCCTCGCTCTCGCGCAGGGCGGCGAGGCTGCGGCTCTGCTCGGCGAGCGCCTGGTCGCGCTCGGCGATGCGCCGGCGCAGGCTCTGGGAGGCATCGGCCAGGGTGTCGGCGAGCTGGCGGATCTCGCGGATCGGCGTCGAGACCCGGGGCACCGGCTGGCCGGCGGCGAGCGCCCCGCCGGCTTGGGCGAGCTGGCGCAGGGGCTCGGCGACCCGCGCCCACAGCGTCACCGCGAGCACCGACGACACGGCGAGCGCCAGGAGCCCGAACCCCCCGAAGGCCACGACCCAGTGGCGTAGGGGCGCCTCGACCTGCTGCCGGGGGATGCTGGCGCCCACGGTCCAGCCCGCTGCCTTCGCGGTGGTCTCGACGTAGAGGACCGGCCGCCGGCGCCGGTCGATCCCCTCCCAGATGTCGGCGGCGCCGGTCGGGTGGCCGCGCAACGCCGCCTGCATCGGCTGGCCGGCGAGGGTGGCATGGTCCTCCGACCGGGCGAGCAGGAGGCCGTTGCGGTCGATGATCGCGATGGTCCAGCCCGGTGCGAGGTCCTGGACCAGGATCTGGTGCAGCCGCTCCACCGGCACCGTGACGCTGAGCACGTAGGCCGGCGCCCCCTCGATCGTCACCGGCACCGCCACGTCGTAGGTCGGCGGCTGCCCGGGCGGACCGGCGCGGACGCCGCCGATCACCGGCTGCTTCGTCGCCAGCACCGCGGCATCCTCGGGATGCGGGTCCTGCGGCAGCGGCGCGCCGGGGGGCAGGGCGGTGTTGACGAGCTGGGTCCCGTCCCGCCGGCGCAGCGAAAGGGGCAGGCCCGTCGTCTCCGTCACGGCCCGGGCCTGGGTCTCGAACCCGCCGAGGGTGTCCCGACCGAATCCGGCCTGACGCAAGCGCGGCGAGGCCGCGAGGGTCTGCAGCACCGAGACCAGCCCGGCCATGTCCCGGTCGACGCTCAGCGCGATGCCGCGCACGCTCTCGCGGGCATCCTGCTGGAAGCGGACCCGCTCCAGGGCGGCGTAGCGGCCGAGCAGCACGGCGGTGAAGATCAGGCCCGGCCCGATCAGGGCGATCGCCAGGGCGACGAGGTAGACCTGCGTCGACAGCCCGTCCCGCCGCAGGGCGTTGAGCCGGCGGCGGATCATGGCGGTGGTCCTCATGGCCCGGTCCTTGGCATTGTCCTGGCGGCGCGCGGGCGGCGCGGTAGGGTCAAGGCGTCAGGCCCTGTCGATGTGGCCGAGGTCGCGGCCGGGCTCGATCCGGTCGCGCACCCGCTGCTTGAGGGTCTTGATGTCGGGAAATCCGCCGTCGCGCTTGCGCTCCCAGATCAGGGTGTCGCCGCAGGTAATCGCGAAGGTGCCGCCGGCCGAAGGAATCAGCGCCACCTCTCCGAGAGCGTCGCGGAATGTGGAGAGCAGCTCCTGCGCCATCCAGCCGGCCCGCAGCAGCCAGTTGCACTGGGTGCAGTAGGTGATGGCGATGCGGGGCTTCTCGGCCTCTGGACGGGGGACGGTGTCGCTCATCTTGAGGAGGACTCCGCCTGCGATCCCCCCGCTTGTCAACCCGCGCGGGATGCGGCGGCGCCCGCCTCACGCGAGCTGGCGCAGCACCAGGAGGCTCACCGCGACGCCCGCGATGCCGGCGGCGACCGAGACCGCGACATAGGACAGGGCCGCGGCGTGCGCGCCGCGTTCCCAGAGCAGGAAGGCTTCGAGCGAGAAGGTCGAGAAGGTGGTGAAGCCGCCGAGGATGCCGGTGGTGAGGAAGAGCCGCAGGGCCTGCGGGCCCCCGCCCCGGGCGGCGAACCAGCCGGTGAGCACCCCCATCATGATCGAGCCGGCGATGTTGATCAGCATCGTGCCGAACGGGAAGCCGCTGCCCGCCCGCGCCGCCCAGAGATTGACGCCGTGACGCAGCGCCCCGCCGAGGCCGGCGCCGAGAAAGACCACCAGGTAGCTCACGGATCCGTCGCCTCCGTTGGGTTGCGCGCGGCTTCTGCCACGGCCGGTCGCGCAGGGCGAGGCCGCCGGCACAACCGTGGCCCGCGCGCCGCACCAGGTTCCAATCGGTGCCGAATAGCCACACTCCGTCACGCGACTGTCACCCGTTCGCCCCATCGCTGCCGCAACGTCAGCTTGGGGGCGAATCGTGACGACCTTCTTCATCCGCGCCGCACTCGCGGCGGGCAGCCTGATCGCGGGCGCGGGCCTCGCGCAAGGCCAGTCGATCGAGGCGAGGGTGCCGAACCTGCAGCCCGTCGACGGACCGGTCTCGGTGAATGCCGGCAGGACCACCCTCGTCAACCAGGGCCTGCAGGGCATAGGCCGGCTGCCGGCCACCACCCGGGACTTCCTCGGCGATTCCCTCGGCTCGTTCTCCTCGCTCGCCATCGACCTCGCGACCTGGCGGCGCAGCGGCGATACCTATGCGGGCACGCTCTACACGCTGCCCGACCGTGGCTACAACAACCCGGATGGCGGCCTGTTCAGCGATTATGCGGGCCGGCTCAACCGCTTCACCGTGAGCTTCACGGCCTATGCCGGTTCCGCCGCCCTGCCGCAGGCGACGAGCTCGCAGAGCCAGATCACCCTGACGCCGGATGGCGGCATCGTGCTCACCGATGCCAAGGGCCAGCGCTTCAGCGGCCTCGATCCGGCGGCCGGCACCACCCGCCAGCTCGGCGCCGTGCTGCCCTCTGCCGCCAGCGGCCCGAGCGCCGGGCGGATCAGCCTCGACGCCGAGGGACTGGCCCGGCGCCTCGACGGCGCGTTCTACGTCAGCGACGAGTACGGCCCGAACATCTACTACTTCAACCGCAGCGGCCAGCTGCAGGGCCTGATCGGCATCCCGGCGGCGCTCCAGCCGGTGACGAACGGCCAGCTCAACTTCAATTCGCTCACCCCGCCCGACACGGGCCGGCGCAACAACCAAGGCCTCGAGGCGCTGGCCTTGACGCCGGACGGACGCGGGCTCATCGCCATCCTGCAGAGCGCGACGCTCCAGGATTCCGGCCCGAACCAGCAGCAGCGGGCCAATACCCGCATCCTCTACTACGACGTCTCCGGCAGCCCGACCCCCTCGGCCCCGAGCCGCGAATACGTGCTCCAGCTGCCGGTCTACCAGCAGAACGGCAATGGCGGCGCTCCGAACCGCACCGCGGCCCAGAGCGAGATGCTGGCGCTCAACGACACCCAGTTCCTGGTCCTGTCGCGCGATTCGAACGGGCTCGGCACCGGCAACACCACGCCGATCGTCTACAAGAGCGTGCTCCTCGTCGACACCGCCGGGGCCACCAACATCGCCGGCACCGCCTATGACGGCACGACGCCGATTTCGCCGAACGGCACGTTGCGGGCCGGCCTCACCCCGGTGAAGACCACCGAGGTCGTCGACATCCTCAACCCGGTGCAGCTCAACCGCTTCGGGATGAATCTCACCACCAACCCGGCGAGCCAGACCACGTTGCCTGAGAAGATCGAGGCGATGGGCCTCGTGCCGGTCCTGAGCGAGCGGGCGCCCAACGACTACTTCCTGCTCGTCGGCAACGACAACGACTTCCTCACCCGCCAGGGCGTCATCAACGGCCAAGCTTACGACGCCGGCATCAACAACGACAACATCCTGCTCGCCTACCGGCTGACCCTGCCGACCTACGTCGATCCGCTCTCGCTCGCGGTGATGAAGGCGACGGCCCCGACGGTGCTGCAGGGCCTCGGCGCCGGCGCCGTCGGCGTCGCGGCCTCGGCGACGCGCAGCGTGCAGGACCACCTCTCGGCGCTGCGCCGCAGCGCCGGCTTAGCCAGCCAGGGGGCTTGGGGCATGTCCGGCCCGGCGCTCTGGGTCGGGGGCGATGTCGTCTTCGCCGACCAGCCGCGCAATGGCGGCCTGTCCCTCGACCGCACCATCGCGCAAGGGTCCGCCGGCTTCGACCTGCCG
>JAEWKL010000249.1 GCA_023386115.1 Pseudomonadota bacterium | reverse complement strand
ATCATGAACGGCATGCAGCCGCCGCCCCCGCCGCCCCCGGCCTATGCCGTGCCGCCGCCGCGCCGGGTCTATGTCGAGGAGCCCGAGACCGTGATCGTGCGCCCGCGCCGCGGCCCGATCTGCCATTTCGAGCGCCGCAAGGTGTGGCTCGACGACGAGTCCTTCACCTACAAGCGCGTCGAGGTCTGCGAGTAAGGCTCGCACACCCGCCAGACCTTCAGGGGCCGGCACCCGGGGACGGGGCCGGCCCTTCTCGTTCGATCACCCGGCCTTCGGCATCACCCCGTCCTTCACCAGGATCCAGTCCTCGATCACCACGGCGTCGAGGCCGGTGGTGGCGAACATCAGGATCGCGTCCTCGGCGGTGTGCAGGATCGGCTTGCCCATCACGTTGAAGCTGGTGTTGAGCAGGATCGGCACGCCGGTCCGCTCCGCGAAGGCCCGGATCAGGGCGGCGTAGGCGGGATTGCGCTCCTCCGTCACGCTCTGCAGGCGGCCGGTGCCGTCCTCGTGCACCACCGCCGGCACCTGGGGGCGCCTCTCGGGCCGCCAGACCAGGGTGCGCTCCATGTAGGGACTGTCCTGGTAATCCTCGAACCAGTCCGGCCCGGCCTCGGCCAGGATCGAGGGCGCGAAGGGCCGGAACGCCTCGCGGTACTTCACCTTGCCGTTCAGGATCGCCTTCGCGTCGGCCGGGCGCGGATCGGCCAGGATCGAGCGGTTGCCGAGCGCGCGGGGCCCGAACTCCGCCCGCCCCTGCACCCAGCCGACGAGCCCGCCCGCCGCCAGGATGTCGGCCGCCGCCTGCGTCACCCCGTCATGGCCGAGACGGCGCAGGCGCGGCTCCCAGCCGACCATCCGCTCCAGCGGCTCGGTCGAGACGCGCGAGCCGAGATAGGGGGTGGCGAGCCGCCCCGGTCCGGTCCAGCCCGGGTTGTCCTCCTGGAAGGCGAGCCACGCCGCCCCCAGCGCGTTGCCGTCGTCGGCGGGCGCCGAGGGCACGTGGAGGCGCTGGAAGTCGCAGCGCCCGAGCAGCCGGCCGTTATAGGACGAGTTGAGCGCGCAGCCGCCGGTGACGACGAGGTTCTCGTGGGGGGCGAGCCGCCACGCCTCGGCGACCAGCACGTCCATCAGCTCGGAAAAGATCGCCTGGCCGCAGGCCGAGAGGTCGGCCCAGCCCTCCTCGTCCGCCTCCGCCGGGCGCCGGGCGCGGATCTCGTCCGCCACCGCCTGCACGGTGGGGGCGTCGGAGAAGCGCAGGCGGCCCTCATCGATGCGGTAGAGCCGCCGCAGGAGCGCCATCAGGCCTGGGTCCTGCCGGCCATAGGGGGCGAGCCCCATGATCTTCCATTCCTCGCCCTTGGTCTGGTCGAACCCGGCGAGATCGGTGACGAGACCGAAGAAGAAGCCGACCGATTCGCGGCCGCGATGCCGCTTCACCTCGGCGAGCCGCCCGTCCTCCATCCGGTAGATCGCCGAGGCGCCGGTCTCGCCCATGCCGTCGACGACGAGGCAGGTGGCGTCCTGGAACGGCGAGCCCCACAACCCGTAGGCCGCGTGCGTCAGGTGGTGGGGGTAGCGCGTGAGGCCCGCGATGGTCGAGCGCCCGCCATGGGCCCGGTCGAGGCCGAGCAGGGTGCCGTAGCCGGCCCGCCCCTGCGCCAGCGCCAGCTCGGCGATGAAGGTGCGCTCGGCCCGCTCCGGCACCAGGGAGCGGTTCAGCGCCGGGGAATGCGTGCGCAAGGTCTCGAGCCCGAAGGCGCCGGCGCCCGCCTGGCCGGCGAGGTAGCGGCTGAAATCCGGTCCCCAGGTGGTGGCGATCACGAGCTCGGCGCCCGGCGGCAGATGGGCCTTGAGCAGGCCGGCCATGCGGGGCGCCGAATCCGGCTCGCAGTTCGGCGCGCGCTTGTATTGCAGGTAGCGCTCCGTCGCCTCGGCGAAGAGCACCGCGCCATCCGGCCCGACCAGGGCGAGGGCCGGGTCGTGGAAGGTGGTGGCGAGGCCGAGATAGTAGCGCATCGAATCCGTCGATCTGGTCACGCCGCCGATCTAACAGCCCTTCCCCACCGTGTCAGGCGGCCCGCGAGCGTTGCGCAGGTGCATCGGACACCCGTTCTCGCTGCGTGATCGCGCCGGATTTCGCCCGCGTGTCCGATGCCGATATGCTAGCGCTGTCATCGGGGTACGGCCCGTCGGGCCGTCGACGGAACACAAGGGCGGCGCTCTCCTCGCGGGGCGGCACGGACAGCACGGTGCGCGACATCCTGACCGCCCTGGCGGGCCTCGTCATCCTGATCCTCGCCGCGGCCCTGGTCGCGCCGCCCTTCGTCCCGTGGGAATCCTACCGCTCGAGCTTCGACGCGGCGCTCGGCCGCTCCCTCGGGGTCGAGGCCCGCAGCGATGGCCGCCTCGAGGTGCGCCTGCTGCCCTCGCCGCGCCTGCGGGTCGATCACCTGCGGCTCGCGACCGGGCGGGACCGGCCGTCCCTCGACGCGCGCTTCGTCAAGGCCGAGATCGCGCTCACCCCGCTCCTCTCCGGCGAGATCCGCTTCACCGAGACCCGGATCGGCCGCGGCGAGGTCATCCTGCCGATGACCGAATCCGGCCGCATCCTGCCGCCGCCGGCCCTCGGCGAGGGCAGGGACTTCGGGGGCCGAGATCTGGCCGTCGAGGACCTGCGCGTCTCCCAGCTTCTCGTCACCACCCGGGTGGCGGCGACCGGACGCACCGACCAGGTCTATGCCGAGGATGTCCGGCTCTCCGCGCCGCGCCTCGCCGGTCCGTGGCGGGCGGAAGGCAACGTCGAGGCGGTGCCGTTCCGCCTCACCACCGGCGCGCCCGGGCCGGACGGGACGGTGCCGGTGAAGCTCGGAGCCGGCGGCGACACGGTGCCCCGGCTCGATCTCGACGCCCGGGTGAGCCTGTCGGGCAGCCCGGAGGGCGGCGGAGTGCCGGAGGCGAGCGGCACGGCCCGCCTGGTGGTGGGACCGCCGGCCCAGGCCGCGGGCGCCGCGCTGCCTTTCTCGGTGCAGGGCGGGTTCAAGGCGAAGGGCCGGCTCGCCACCTTCGAGTCGCTGAGCGTCGAGGTGCCGGGCGAGGTGCCCCTGCGCTTCACCGGCCGCGGCAGCCTCGACCTCGCAGCGGCCCGGGCGACGCTGGGCCTGGAGGCCCGCCGCCTCGACCTCGACGGTTTCCTGATGAGCGCCACCGGCCAGGCCCTGCTCGGCCGGGGCCTCTCGCCCTCGTCGCTGCCCGGCACCCTGGCGCTCGACCTCGCGGTCGACAGCCTGACGCTCGCCCGCGAGGAATGGGCCGGCGCGTCCTTGAGCGCCACCTTGCGCC
>JAEWKL010000201.1 GCA_023386115.1 Pseudomonadota bacterium | reverse complement strand
GGGCTCGCCGTCTCGCATCTGGTCGCCGGCCTGCGGCCGAACCGCCTCCACGTCGTCGCGGCAGAGATCCGCTTGAGCGAGGACTTTTCCGGGACGCGGGCCGCCATCACCTTCCTCGACGCCGCGCCCCATGCCCGCCGGGAGGCGGACCTCACCCGCCGCGGCACCTGGCAGGCCGTCTACGGCGCCATCCGGACGCGCAAGCGCCAGAGCGAGGCGACGATCGGACTGATTCTGGCCGGGCCGGGCGGCACGGCGGTCGAGACGCGCGGCTGGCGGGTGACGGAAGGGTGCCTGCCGGGGGTGGGGCCGCTGGCCGGCGACCAGATGCGAGACGGCGAGCCCTCCCGGATCGGGCGCGGCGGCGTCGAGCGCGTGATGGGTGGTCCCGGGATCCTCGAAGAGCGGCGGGCCGTCCGGCGCCAGGGCCGGGGGCTCGATCAGGCTGTGGCGCAGGGCATAGGCCTGGCCGCAGACCGCCAGCCATCCGGCGAGGTCGGCGTCCGTGGCCGCCGCATAGGGGGCGAAATGGGGCAGCGCGCCCTGCATCAGGCCCTCGCCGCGCCAGACGACCCGCCCCGGCGGGACCGCCCCCGCCTCGCAGACCCGCAGCAAGGTCACCGGGCCGATCGCCCGCAGGGCCGCGAAGACGCGGGACACCGCGTCCTCCGTCTCCCCGGGCGGTCCCTTGCGGACGAGGATCTTGTCGCCGGCCGCGAGGTCGGCGAGGAACCGGTCCTTGAGGTAGTCGACCCGGCGGATCTCCCGAGCGAGGATGTCGGCCGGCTTGGTGCGGGGTGCCGTGTCGCCGGTGTGATAGGCGAAGCCGTAACGGCGGCTGTGGCAGAAGAGGTAATCTCCCGCGCCGACCCGGACCTCGATGTCGTCCGCCCCGCCGTAATGGCTGAACCGCGTCTCGACCGCGTGGGTGAGGTCGGCGATCGGCGCCGAGGAGAGGCGGAACAGGCCGAGGGGATCGGCGCCGGCATAGCGCTGGGCGATCCCGAACTCGCAATTGTCGCCGAGGCTCTCGAAGGCACCGAGCAGGGAGGCCGCCGTGAGGCCCGCCGGCACCGGAGCAGCCTTGCGAAACAGCGAGATCATGCCGCCGGGACCCTGTCCGGGATCTTCCGGGCCGGGAACGCCTCCGGCCCGCCCTCCTCCAGCGTCAGCACCTTGCCGGGATTGAGGATGCCGAGCGGGTCGAGGGCGCCCTTGAGGCGGCGCATCAGGTCGAGGGCGACCGGGTCCTTGTAGCGGGGCAGCTCATCGCGCTTGATCAGTCCGACGCCGTGCTCGGCGGCGATCGAGCCGTCCATCGCGTGCACGATGTCATGGACGATGCGGTTGAAGCGCGGCCACTCGGCGAGAAACGCCGCCTTCTCGGCCCCGACGGGCTGAGTCAGGTTGAAGTGAATGTTGCCGTCGCCGAAATGCCCGAAGGCGCAGACCCGCACCCCCGGCAGGGCGGCCTCGCAGGCGGCACTGGCCCGCTCCAGGAACTCCGCCACCCGGGAGACCGGCACCGAGACGTCGTGCTTGATCGAGCCGCCCTCGTAGCCTTGCATCTCCGACAGGCTCTCGCGCAGGCGCCACAGGGCGGATCCTTGCGCCTCGCTCTGGGCCAGCACCGCGTCCTCGGCGTGCCCGGCCTCGATCAGGTCGGCCAGTTGCGCCTCCAGCTCGGCGGGCGCGTCGGGAGCCGGCGAGGAGACCTCGACGAGGGCGTAGGAGTGGTGATCCCCGGCGAGCGGCCGCACCGCGCCGGGCAGGTGGCGCAGGACGACCTCGAGGGGAAAGCGCGGCACGTACTCGAAGGCCGTGAGCCGGGGGCCGAGCCGGTCGCGCAGGCGCCCGAACGCGTCGAGGGCCGCGCGGGCGGAGGGGAGGCCGAGGAACGCGGTCGCCTTCGACACGGGCTTGGGGTGCAGCCGCAGCACCGCCGCGGTGATGATGCCGAGGGTGCCTTCCGAGCCGACGAAGAGGTTCTTCAGGTCGTAGCCGGAATTGTCCTTGCGCAGCGCGCGAAGCCCGTTCCAGACCTGCCCGTCCGCCAGCACCACCTCGAGGCCCAGCGTCAGCTCGCGGGCATTGCCGTAGGCGAGCACCGCCGTGCCGCCCGCATTGGTGGCGAGGTTGCCGCCGATGCGGCACGAGCCCTCGGAGGCGAGCGAGAGCGGGAACAGGAGACCGGCGGCCTCCGCCGCCTGCTGGACGTTGGCGAGCACGCAGCCGGCCTCGACCGTGATGGTGGCGTCGAGCGGATCGACCGCCCTCACCCGGGCAAGGCGGGACAGCGAGATCACCACGCCGCCGAACGGCACGCCGCCGCCGACGAGCCCGGTATTGCCGCCATGGGCCACCACCGGCACCCGCGCCGCGGCGCACGTCGCGACCACGAAGGCGACCTCCTCCGTATCGCGCGGCCGCACGACCGCGAGGGCCGTCCCGCGGTAGAGGCCGCGGGTCTCGGCGAGGTGGGGGGCGATGTCGGTCGCCTCGGTGAGGACGTGCGCGGCCCCGAGGCGGGCCGCGATCGTGTCGAGCAGGTTGTGGGTCGGGCTGTGGGTCACGGGGGAGCGGCCGGGGAGACTCGTTGGCGAGGGAGGGGGTTGCGGCAAGGCGGGATGGCGCGCCGCGGAACCGCCCTCTAGATAGCGGTCGGCCGGCCCTTTTTCCAAGATGCGCGGCCCTTCGCGAAACCTCGCCCGAGACAGCAGCTCCATGCTCTCCGTGATCCCGAACCCGCCGCGCACCGCGCTCCCGATCCATGGCACCGACGACCTGTTTCCGGTGCGCCGGGTCTATTGCGTCGGGCGCAACTTCGCCGCCCACGCCCGGGAGATGGGCGCCGACCCGACTCGTGAGCCGCCGTTCTTCTTCATGAAACCCGCCGACGCCCTGCAGGTGGTGCCGGACGGCGAGACGGTGGAGCATCCCTACCCGCCGAAGACCGCGAACTACCACCACGAGGTCGAGCTGGTGGTGGCTTTGGCCAAGGGCGGCCGCGACATCCCGGTCGCGGAAGCCCTCGACCACGTCTACGGCTACGCGGTCGGCCTCGACATGACCCGTCGCGACGTCCAGGACGAGGCCAAGGCGCTGCGCCGGCCGTGGGAGCTCGGCAAGGCCGCGGACCTGTCGGGCCCGGTCGGGACCCTGAAGCCGGCTTCCGTCATCGGACACCCGGACACGGGCGCGATCACCCTGTCGGTGGACGGTGCCCTGCGCCAGAAGGGCGACCTCTCGGACATGATCTGGTCGGTGGCCGAGCAGATCGCCTACCTGTCGACCTACTTCGTCCTGGAGCCCGGCGACGTGATCTTCGCCGGCACGCCGGAGGGCGTCGGCGCCGTGACCCGCGGCCAGACCATGGTCGGGTCGATCGAGGGCGTCGGCGAGATCCGCCTGACCGTCGTCTAAGGGGAGGCAGCGGGATGACGCGCCGACAGGCCCTGCTGATGCGGGGCGCCCACCTCGTCTGGCGCTTCACCCGCGGCATGACCCTGGGGGTGCGCGGGGCGGCCATCGATCCGGAGAACCGGGTCTGCCTCGTGCGCCACACCTACATGGATGGCTGGCACCTGCCGGGCGGCGGCGTCGAGCCGGGCGAGACGGCGCTCGAGGCCATGACCCGGGAGTTCCGCGAGGAGACCGGGATCGTCCTCGACCCGGGCGCGACGCCGGTCCTGCACGGGTTCTACTTCAACGACCGTGCCTCGAAGCGCGACCACGTCGCGCTCTACGTCGCCCGCGCCTTCACGGTGCCGGTACCGAAGACACCCGACCGCGAGATCGCCGCGGCCGCCTTCTTCCCCCTCGACGCCCTGCCGCCGGAGACGACACCGGCGACCCGCGCGCGCCTCGCCGAGATCCGCGACGGCACAGGCCCTGCCGCGACCTGGTAGGGAAGGCCAGGAGCCGGCTCCGCAACCTCTTGCGCTCCCCGGCGGAATGGTGTTTATGCCGCTCATCGGCGCCGCCACGGTGACGCCGGCGGAAAACAGCGAGCGGGTGTAGCTCAGGGGTAGAGCACAACCTTGCCAAGGTTGGGGTCGAGGGTTCGAATCCCTTCGCCCGCTCCAGTTTCTCCATCAACTTGGTATCGGGCGGGAGCCGACGAAGCGTCGGCTCATCAGGCCGCGTCTGCCGAGAGGACAGGATCGAAGCGCCTGCTGTCGGCGGCCACTTGTCTTGGTTTCAGCCCGACAGTTTCGCCAGCAGATCCG
>JAEWKL010000197.1 GCA_023386115.1 Pseudomonadota bacterium | reverse complement strand
TCTTCCCCTCCTCGACCGCGTCCGCGAGCCGGCGGATCTCCGCCAGCTGCCCGAGAGCGACCTCGCCCAGCTCGCCGCGGAGCTGCGGGCCGAGACCATCGACGCGGTCTCGGTGACCGGCGGCCATCTCGGCGCGGGCCTGGGCGTCGTCGAGCTCACCGTCGCGCTTCACTACGTCTTCAACACCCCCGACGACCGCCTGATCTGGGATGTCGGCCACCAGGCCTATCCCCACAAGATCCTCACGGGCCGCCGCGACCGCATCCGCACGCTGCGCCAGGGCGGTGGCCTCTCGGGCTTCACCAAGCGCGCCGAGAGCCCCTACGATCCCTTCGGCGCGGCCCATTCCTCCACCTCCATCTCCGCCGGCCTCGGCATGGCCATCGGCCGCGACCTCAGCGACGCCGCGGCACGCGCGCGCGGCGAGACGCCTGCGCGCCGCAACGTCGTGGCGGTGATCGGCGACGGCTCGATCTCGGCCGGCATGGCCTACGAGGCGATGAATAATGCCGGCGCGCTGAAGTCCCGCCTCATCGTCATCCTCAACGACAACGACATGTCGATCGCGCCGCCGGTCGGCGCCATGTCGTCCTACCTCGCCCGCCTCGTCTCGGGCGACACGTATCGCTCCCTGCGCGACACCGCCAAGCAGTTCGGCCGCCTGCTGCCGAAGGCGATCTACGACACCGCGGCGCGGGCCGAGGAATATGCCCGCGGCATCCTGGCCGGCGGCGGCACGATGTTCGAGGAGCTCGGCTTCCACTATGTCGGGCCGATCGACGGCCACAACCTCGACCACCTGCTGCCCGTGCTCAAGAACGTGCGCGACGCGCCCGAGGGCCCGGTGCTGGTCCATGTCGTGACCCAGAAGGGCAAGGGCTACGCGCCGGCGGAAGCCGCGGCCGATCGCGGCCACGCGGTGGTGAAGTTCGACGTGGTCTCGGGCAAGCAGACCAAGGCCAAGCCGAACGCCCCGGCCTATACCCGGGTGTTCGGCGAGAGCCTGATCAAGGCGGCGGACGTCGACGACAAGGTGGTGGCGATCACCGCCGCGATGCCGTCGGGCACGGGCGTGGACCTGTTCGCCAAGGTGCATCCGGAGCGGACCTTCGACGTCGGCATCGCCGAGCAGCACGCGGTGACCTTCGCGGGCGGTCTGGCGACGGAGGGGTTCCGGCCGTTCTGCGCGATCTACTCGACGTTCCTGCAGCGCGGCTACGACCAGCTGGTGCATGACGTGGCGCTGCAGAACCTGCCGGTGCGCTTTGCCCTCGACCGGGCTGGCCTGGTGGGGGCCGACGGGGCGACGCATGCGGGGGCGTTCGACCTGGCCTATCTGTGCTGCCTGCCGAACATGACGGTGATGGCGGCCTCCGACGAGGCCGAGCTGGTGCACATGGTGGCCACCGCGCATGCGCATGATTCGGGGCCGATCGCGTTCCGCTACCCGCGGGGCGAGGGCGTGGGCGTGGAGTTGCCTGAGACGGGCGAGGTTCTGCCGATCGGCAAGGGCCGGGTGATCCGGCGGCCGGAGGGGGCGCGGGTGGCTTTGCTCAGCCTCGGCACGCGCCTGGCGGAGGCGCTGAAGGCGGCGGAGCGCCTGGAGGCGGCCGGGATCGGGGTGACGGTGGCGGATGCGCGGTTTGCCAAGCCGCTGGACGAGGCGCTGATCCTGGACCTGGCGGCGAGCCACGAGGTGCTGGTGACGCTGGAAGAGGGGTCGGTGGGCGGCTTCGGGGCGATGGTGCTGCACCTGCTGTCGTCGTGCGGTGCGCTCGACGACGGCAAGGTGCGGGTGCGCACGCTGACGCTGCCGGACGCCTACCAGGACCACGACACGCCGGAGCGGATGTACGCGGAAGCGGGGCTCGATGCGCCCGCGATCGTCAAGGTCGTCGAGGCGACCCTGCCGGCCCGCGAGGCGGAGCGGGGCGGGCGCCTGCGCCTCGCCTGAGACGTCTCGCCGGGACGGGTGATCCCGGCGGCAGGGTGCTGATGCGCGGGCGGCACGCCCGCCCGCGATCGGCCGCCCATGCCTTGCGGGCATGGCGCCGGGCTGGCAGAAGCGGCCCGGCTTCCCGACTTGTCACTGCCGGAGACCGGGCCCACCGCCCGAGCCGCCGAGAAGGAACGCATGACCGAGGCCCAGAACCGCACCTCGCCCGAGCGCAGCCCGTCCGGCCCCGGATTAGAGCCCGGCCCGGTGCTGATCACCGGCGCCAGCGGCTTCCTCGGCCCGGCGCTCGTCGACGTGTTCCGGGCCGCCGGCTTCCCGGTGCGGGTTCTGGTGCGCGCGACGAGCCCGCGCACCAACCTGACCTGGCCCGACGTCGAGATCGTCGAGGGCGACATGCGCGACCCCGAGGCGGCGGCGGCCGGCATGCGCGGCATGCGCTACCTCGTCCACGCCGCGGCGGATTACCGGCTCTGGGCGCCGGACCCCGAGGAGATCGTGCGCACCAACCGCGAGGGCACCCGGGTGCTGATGCGGGCGGCGCTCGACGCGGGCGTCGAGCGGGTGGTCTACACGTCGAGCGTCGCCACCATCAAGCCGCACGACGACGGCACGCCCGCCGACGAGACCCGGCCGCTGACGCCGGAGACCGCCATCGGCGCCTACAAGCGCAGCAAGGTGGTGGCCGAGCGCGTGGTCGAGGAGATGGTGGCCCGCGAGGGCCTGCCGGCGGTGATCGTCAACCCCTCGACCCCGATCGGCCCGCGCGACGTCAAGCCGACCCCGACCGGGCGGATCATCGTCGAGGCGGCCAACGGCAAGATGCCGGCCTTCGTCGATACCGGCTTGAACCTCGTCCATGTCGACGACGTGGCGAAGGGTCACCTCCTCGCCCTGCACAAGGGCCGCATCGGCGAGCGTTACATCCTGGGCGGCGAGGACGTGCTCCTGTCGCGGATGCTCGCCGACATCGCCGGCCTCGTCGGGCGAAAGCCCCCGACCGTGCGGCTGCCGCGGGCGGCGGTCTATCCGGTGGCCGTCGTGTCCGAGCTTGCCGCGCGAATCACCGGCAAGGCGCCGCTCGCCACGATCGACGGCATCCGGATGTCGCGCTACCGCATGTTCTTCTCCGACGCCAAGGCCCGGGCCGAGCTCGGCTACGCGGCCCGGCCCTACCGCGACGGCCTGTCCGACGCCGTCGCCTGGTTCCGTCAGGCTGGATACATCCGATGACAACCGCCACCGAGGCGCGCTCCGGCAAGGGGCACCGCGACGAGAACTTTCCGGTCGCCTCGCACCTGATCCATCCGCGCCACCGCGGCCCGATCCTCGACTTCTACTACTTCGTCCGGGCCGGCGACGACGTCGCCGACAATGCCGGCCTGTCGCCTGAGAAGAAGGTCGCTCTCCTCGACGGCCTTGCCGACGCGCTGACGGCGAAGGGCCCCGACGATCCGGAGGCCGCACCGTTGCGCCGCTCGCTCGCCGAGCGCGGGCTGCCGCCGCGCCACGCGCTGGAGCTGCTCGACGCCTTCCGGATGGACGCGCACAAGTCGCGCTACGAGAATTGGGACGAACTCGCGCATTATTGCCGCTACTCGGCGGTGCCGGTCGGCCGCTTCGTCCTCGACGTCCACGGCGAGGATCCGGGCCGCACCTGGCCGACCTCCGACGCGATCTGCACCGCGCTCCAGGTGATCAACCACCTGCAGGATTGCGGGAAGGATTATCGGAGCGTCGACCGGGTCTACCTGCCGCGGGAGACCCTGGAGAAGCACGGCGCCCGCATCGAGGATCTGGGGGCCGCGCGCGCCACCCCGGCCTTGCGCGCCGTGATCGGGGAACTGGCGCAACGCTGCCTCGACCTCCTCGAGGAGGGCCGGCCCCTGCCCGACCTCATCGACGACACCCGTCTCTCCATGGAGATCGCGGCGATCCACCGGCTCGCGGTGCTGCTCGCCCGTGGCCTGCTCGTGCGCGATCCGCTGAGCGAGAAGGTCCATCACGGCAAGGCCGCCTTCGCGCTGACGGCGCTTAACGCCGCCGCCACTGCCCTCGCCCGGCGGCCGTTCCGTCGTCGCCTCCACCCGGCCCTGCGGGGAGCCCGCCCGTGACCGCCCTCGCCTCCCAGCCCGCCTCGCAAGCCGAGGCCTCGACCGAGGCCCCGGCCCTGCCGGCCGCCGGCTCGTCGTTCTACACCGCCATGCGGCTGCTGCCGGCCGAGCAGCGCGACGCGATGTACGCGGTCTACGCCTTCTGCCGCGCCGTCGACGACGTCGCCGACGATGGCGGCGCCCGCGAGGTGCGCGCGGCCGAGCTCGACCGCTGGCGCGCCGACATCGACGCTCTCTATGCCGGCCGGCCGGTGCCCCGCACGCAAGGCCTCGTCGGCCCGGTACGGCAGTTCGGCTTGCGGCGCGAGGATTTCCAGGCGGTGGTCGACGGCATGGCGATGGACGCCGAGGCCGACATCGTCGCCCCCGACTCCGCCACCCTCGACCTCTATTGCGACCGGGTGGCGAGCGCCGTCGGTCGGCTCTCGGTGCGGATCTTCGGCCTGCCCGAGGAGCCGGGCATCAGGCTCGCCCACCATCTCGGCCGGGCGCTCCAGCTCACCAACATCCTGCGCGACATCGACGAGGATGCCGGGCGCGGCCGGCTCTACCTGCCGGCCGAGCCCCTGGCGGCGATCGGGCTCTCCCACCCGACTCCGGCCTCAGCCCTTGCCCATCCGCGTCTGGCCGAGGTCTGCGACCGCCTCGCCGACGAGGCGCAAGCGCATTACGACGCCGCCTGGGCGATCATGAACCGCGAATCCCGCCGGGCCACCAAGGCGCCCCGCATCATGGGGGCGGCCTACCACCTGATCCTCGTCGGCCTGCGCCAGCGCGGCTGGGCGGCGCCCCGTGCGCGGGTGAAGCCCGGCAAGCTCGCGCTGATCGGCGTCCTCCTGCGCCACGCGATCCTCTGATGGGTACCGTTCATGTTCTCGGCGCCGGCCTCGCCGGCCTCTCCGCGGCCCTGCGCCTCGCGAAGGCGGGCCGCCGCGTCGTCATGCACGAGGCGGCCAAGCAGGCCGGCGGGCGCTGCCGCTCCTATTTCGATCCGGCCCTCGGGCTGACGATCGACAACGGCAACCACCTGCTCCTGTCGGGCAACCGCGACGCCCTCGACTTCCTCAGACTGGCCGGCGCGCCCGACGGCGTGCTCGCCGGGCCGGACGAGGCCGCCTTCGCCTTCGCCGACATCGCCACGGGCGAGCGCTGGACCTTGAGGCCGAATGCCGGACGCCTGCCCTGGTGGGTGCTCGACGCCCGCCGCCGGGTGCCGGGCAGCCGCGCCCGCGACTACCTCGCTCCCTTGGGCATCTTCCGCGGCGCCTCGAAGGCCGCGACGATCGGCGAGAGCATGGCCTGCGAGGGGCTGCTGTGGGACCGGCTCTGGCGCCCGGTGCTGCTCGCCGCCCTCAACACCGAGCCGCAGGAGAGCGATGCGGGCCTCGCCGCCGCCATCCTGCGCGAGACGCTCGGCGCCGGCGGCCGGGCCTGCCGGCCGCTGGTGGCCGTCGAGGGCCTCTCCGCAGCCTTCGTC
>JAEWKL010000192.1 GCA_023386115.1 Pseudomonadota bacterium | reverse complement strand
CGGCAGGTCGAGGAGGGTGACCCGCGGCTCGGCGGCGGCGGGCGCGGCCGGCAGCAGGGCGGCAAGGCCGCCGCAGGCGAGCGCGACGACGAGCGCCCGCCGCTCAGACATGCTGGCCGCCGTTGATGTGCAGCTCGGCGCCGTTCACGTAGGATGAGGCCTCGGTGCACAGGAAGTAGATCGCCTTGGCGACCTCGTCGGGCGTGCCGAGGCGGCGCTGCGGGATCTGTGCCACCAGCTTGTCGGTGCCCGGCGACAGGATCGAGGTATCGATCTCGCCGGGCGAGATCGCGTTCACCCGCACGCCGAGGGGGCCGAAATCGGAGGCCATCTCGCGGGTCAGGCCGGCGAGCGCCGCCTTCGAGGTGGCGTAGGCCGCCCCCGCGAAGGGATGCACGCGCGATCCGGCGATCGACGTCACGTTGACGATCGAGCCGCGCGCCCGGGTCAGCTCCTCGCACAGGCCGCGGGCGAGCAGGATCGGCGCGAAGAAGTTGACCTGGAAGACCCGCTGCCAGTCGGAGAACGGGGTGTCGATCGCGCCGAGCCGCGCACCCCCGGCGCCTTTCGGCGAGATGCCGGCATTATTGACCAGCGCGTGCAGCAGCCCGCCCTCGGCCTCGAGCCGCCCGGCCACCTCGCGCACGGCGCGGATCGTGTCCTCCGGGTCGGCGAGGTCGACCTGGAGGTGGTCCTCCGGCCCCATCTCCCACGGGCAGTTCTCCGGGAAGGAATGGCGCGAGCAGGTGATGACGCGCCAGCCCGCCGCCGAGAAGCGCTTGACGGTGGCGTGGCCGATGCCCCGGCTCGCGCCGGTGAGCAGCATCACGCGGCGGCGTTCGTTCGACGGTTGGGCCACGGCCGTTCCTCGGGATGTCCGGTGCGGGGCGCCGGCGGTTGGCGCGCGGCGCGGAGAGCCTCAGGGTAGGGCTCGGCGCCCAGGAAATCCAGGGCTCGCCGCGCCGCAGCAAAGCTTGCCCCGCGTGGGGGCGAAGCCCGCGCGCGTCCCCGCGCGCGTCCCCCCGCGCGCTTCAGGGATAGAGACGGTTGCGTTCCCAGCCCCCGTCCCGGCGGGTGAAGCGCACCCGATCGTGCAGGCGATAGGCGCCGTCCTGCCAGAACTCCATCGTCACCGGAGCGATGCGGTAGCCGGTCCAATGGGGCGGGCGCGGCACGGTCTCGCCGGGAAAGCGGGCACCCACCTCCTCGACGGCCCGAATCAGGGTCTCGCGGCTGTCGAGGGGCTGCGACTGGCGGCTCGCCCAGGCACCGAGGCGGCTGTCGCGGGCGCGGGTGGCGAAATAGGCGTCGGCCTCGGCGTCCTCGACCGTCGTCACCGGCCCACGGGCCCGCACCTGGCGGCGCAGGCTCTTCCAATGCAGCACGAGCGCGGCGCGCGGGTTCTCCGAGAGCTCGCCCCCCTTCACCGACAGGGTGTTGGTGTAGAACACGAATCCGCGCTCGTCGGCGTCCTTCAGGAGCACGATGCGCACGTCCGGCAACCCGTCGGCGCCGCTCGTGGCGAGCGCCATGGCGTTCGGATCCTCCGGCTCGGAGGCCTGCGCGTCGGCAAACCACTGCCGGAACAGGCCCCAGGGATCCGGGTTCTGGGTGAAATCATCTTTCGTTAACCCGTCCACGGCATCGTCCTCGACCAAGTGGCTTTACGCCAATGTGACAACCGGAACCGGGGGCGGGCCGGCGTCGCATCCTCATGCGTCGCGGCGGGCCGTCCGGTCGTGAGAACAGGTGTAATGCGTCGCGCTGCGTGTAAAGTCGGTTCGGTGACGCTCGGGCTCGTCGTCGCGGCGAGCGCACTGGGGAGCGTCCTGGCGATCGGCGGCTGCAGTCAGCCGCTCATCATGTTCACCCCGCAGGTCGATACGGCGCCGCCGGAGCCGGAGAGCACCGGCAGCATCGAGCCCGCGGCGCCCAAGAGAGACCGAGACCTCAGCTTCGGCCCGGACCTGTCCGGCGAGGATTGGCGCCGCGCCAAGGCGGCGCTCTCCGTCGCCCTCGATCCCCAGGGCAACGGCCAGCCGGTGAAATGGGACAACCCGGATTCGGGCATGCGCGGCATGGTCAACCCGACCGGGCTGCCCTTCGTGAAGAACGACGAGATCTGCCGCGGCTTCCTGGCCTCGGTGATCGGGCCGTCGGGCAACCGCTTCGTGCGCGGCACCGGCTGCCGGCCCTCCGGCGGCGCCTGGGAGCTGAAGAGCCTGAAGACGACGACGAAGCCGGGGTGAGCCGGGCGGCGCACGAGGAGCGTTGCCGTGAGAAATGGCGCTCCTGCGGGAAGTGACGTAACCTGGCCTCTTCCTGCTCCGCCTGCGTTGCAATCCGGCAACACGGTCGCCAGATAAGGCTCATCGTTTTCACGCAGCGGCACCGTCCCGAGGGCCTGTCGGTCCGGGCCGGCGCCGCTCGAATCGCCATCGGATCGCCATGCGCAACCCATACGACGTACTCGGCGTGAGCCGTTCGGCCGACGAGGCGGAAATCAAGAAGGCTTTCCGCAAGCTCGCCAAGGCCTACCATCCCGATCGCAACAAGAACGACGCCAAGGCGCAGGACCGCTTCGCCGAGGTCAACCAGGCCTACGAGATCCTGGGCGACGCCAAGAAGCGCGAGCAGTTCGACCGCGGCGCCATCGACGGCGAGGGCAAGCCCCGCTTCACCGGTTTCGAGGGTTTCGGCGGCGGTGCCGGTGCCGGCCGTGGCGGCGGGGGCGGGTTCGACTTCGAGTCGATGGCCCGCGGCCGCGGCGGGGCCGGCGGCGCCGGCGGATTCGGCGAGGACATCTTCTCGCACCTGTTCGGCGAGGCGTTCCGCACCGCCGGCGGGACCGGCCGCGCCGCGCCCCAGAAGGGCGAGGACGTCGCGGCCGAGCTGACCGTCACCCTCGACCAGGTCGCGGGCGAGGCGAAGCTGCGCCTCAACCTGCCGAGCGGCCGCGAGGTCGACGTGGTGGTGCCCAAGGGCGTGGTCGACGGGCAGGTGATCCGCCTGCGCGGCCTCGGCTATCCGGGCGCCCCCGGCGCCGAGCCGGGCGACGCGCTGCTGACCATCCGCTTCGGTGCCGATCCGCGCTTCCAGATCGAAGGCTCGGACCTGCGCACCACCGTCGAGGTGCCGCTCGAGGACGCGGTGCTGGGCGGGCCGATCCGGATCCAGACCCTGACCGGCGCCGTCGAGATGAAGATCCCGGCCATGACCAGCTCGGGCCGGGTCTTCCGCCTGCGCGGCAAGGGCCTGCCGAAGAAGGACGGCACCCGCGGCGACCTCCTCGCCACCATCGCGGTGACCCTGCCGGCCAGCGCCGACGAGGCCCTGACCGAGTTCGCCCGCAAGCGCCGGGCCGCCACGGCGACGAGCTGAACCTGAGGACGTCCGCGGCTTTACCGGAGCCGGCGCACTTCCGTCGCCCGCAGGCGTCGGTTAAGGAAACCGCTGGGGAGCCGTGCACGGCCGGGTCCAACTGGCCGCCGCCGGCCCCCGTGGCGGCTGTTCTTTGGGTGACTCATGGCTGACTCGAACCGGGCACAGGTACAGGAAGACGGGCAGGCCGGCTCCCTCAAGACCGGGCTTCTCGCCGGCAAGCGCGGCCTCGTGCTCGGCGTCGCCAACAACCGCTCGATCGCGTGGGGCATCGCCCGCAGCGCGCGCCAGCACGGCGCGGAGCTGGCCTTCACCTATCAGGGCGAGGCCCTGAGGAAGCGCGTCGAGCCCCTCGCCCGCGAACTCGACGCGGCGGTCGTCGGCCATTGCGACGTCACCGACCCGGCCTCGATCGACGCGGCCTTCGAGGCTACCGGCCGGCACTTCCCGGACGGGATCGACTTCGTCGTCCATTGCATCGCATTCTCAGACAAGGATGAGCTGACCGGCCGCTACATCGAGACCAGCGAGGCCAACTTCTCGAAGTCGCTGCTGATCTCCTGCTACTCGTTCACGGCGATCGCCCAGCGCGCCGAGAAGCTGATGCGCAACGGCGGCTCGCTGCTCACGCTGACCTATTACGGCGCCGAGAAGTGGATGCCGCACTACAACGTGATGGGCGTCGCCAAGGCGGCGCTCGAAGCGTCGGTACGCTACCTCGCGGCCGATCTCGGGCCGCAGAAGATCCGCGTCAACGCGATCTCGGCCGGCCCGATCAAGACGCTCGCCGCCTCGGGGATCGGCGATTTCCGCTACATCCTGAAGTGGAACGAGTACAACGCCCCTCTGCGGCGGACGGTGACTATCGAGGAGGTCGGCGAGACCGCCGCCTACCTGATCTCCGACATGTCCCGCGGCATGACCGGCGAGATCCTGCACGTCGATGCCGGCTACCACGTCGTCGGCATGAAGAATCCCGAGGCGCCGGATCTCAGCCTCGACAAGGATTGAGATTCAGGGCTGGACCGGCGGGCGGTCCAGCCCAATGTGGGCCTCGCGTCGTCATGCGGAGGCCACCATGCCCACCCAGAAAATCGCCATGCTCACCGCCGGCGGCCTCGCCCCCTGCCTGTCGGCGGCGGTCGGCGGGCTGATCGCCCGCTACACCGACCTCGCCCCCGAGGCCGAGATCATCGGCTATCGCAGCGGCTACAAGGGCCTGCTGCTGGGCGACCACCTCACCGTCACCCCGGAGGTGCGGGCTCACGCCGAGGTGCTCCTGCGCCATGGCGGCTCCCCGCTCGGCAATAGCCGGATCAAGCTCACCAACGTCAAGGATTGCGTGAAGCGCGGCCTCGTCAAGGAGGGGCAGGACCCGTTGAAGGTGGCGGCCGAGCAACTCGCCCGCGACCGGATCACGATCCTGCACACGGTCGGCGGCGACGACACCAACACCACGGCGGCCGACCTCGCGGCCTATCTGGAGTCGAACGGCTACCACCTGACGGTGGTCGGCCTGCCGAAGACCATCGACAACGACGTGGTACCGATCCGACAGACCCTGGGCGCCTGGAGTGCGGCGGAGCAGGGCGCAATCTTCGCCGAGAACATCGTCAACGAGCAGAGCGCCAACCCGCGCATGCTGATCGTCCACGAGATCATGGGCCGCAAATGCGGCTGGCTTACCGCCGCGACGGCCCTGGCCTATCGCCAGCGCCTGGACCGCACCGCCTTCCTGCCGGAATTCGGGTGTGAGCGGGCGCAGAAGGAGGTGGACGCGGTCTACCTGCCGGAGATGTCCCTCGACATCGAGCGGGAGGCCGCGCGGCTTAAAGAGCGGCTCGACGCCAAGGACTGCGTCACGGTCTTCTTGAGCGAGGGCGCCGGCCTCGACGAGATCGTGGCGGAGATCGAAGGCCGTGGCGAGGTGCTGGGCCGCGATCCGTTCGGTCACGTCAAGATCGACACCGTCAATGTCGGCAAGTGGTTCGCCGATCGCTTCGCGCCGATGATCGGGGCAGAGAAGACCCTGGTGCTGAAATCCGGTCATTTCTGCCGCTCGGCCGCGCCGAACGCGGACGACCTGCGGCTGATCCAGGGCATGGTCGACCTCGCGGTCGAGTGCGGCCTGAAGGGCGTCTCCGGCGTGATCGGCCACGACGAGGAGCAGGGCGGCCGCTTGCGGGCAATCGAGTTCCCGCGCATCCGCGGCGGAAAGGCCTTCGATCCGGCCGTGCCGTGGTTCACTGCACTGCTGGACCAGATCGGGCAAGGCCGGCCATAGCGCATCGGGGTAGGAGGAGCCGGCGCCATCCTCCAGGGCCGGCATCCTATAACTCTAGGTGTTTATCACGATCCGGTCGCGTCGAGGGCCGGCGTCGCGCGACCGGCGTCCGCAGCTGGATTCCGGCGGATGAAGGGCAGGACGTTTCCGCCGGTCTCGACCGGCTCCGCCTCGGCCCGAACCCGCGGGTGCTCCGTCGCGAACGACATCCAGCGGACCACCTTGCCGTCACCGTGGCGCGCGAGATGCCGCTCGACCCGCCTCCGCGCCCAGCGGGGCACGCCATCGCCGAACTTCATGGGGCTTCCCTCCCTGCTCGTCCGCCATGCGACACATATCGCCTTGTGAACGAAATAGGGTCGCCCACCCTCTGTCATCACCCGTTTGGGTGAGGAGGCGTGAACCTCAGGTTTTCAGCACGATGCAGGCGCCGCCGACGCCACGGATGCGACCGCACAGGGCCTCGGCGCTGGAGCGGGTCTCGGACGGGACGCGGATGCGGTAGAAGGCCCGCGTGCCGCGGTGGCGCAGCCGCGTGCCAATGATCATCGGGCGCACGTCGCCGAGGATCGCGGCGTAGCGGTCGCGGGCCCGGCCAAAGCTCGCCAGCGCGATCGACTTCGAGAAGTTGCCGGCGAGCTGGACGCCCCAGGGCGCGAGCGCCGCCGCGGTCTCGGCGAAGAAGGTCTCGGTGCGCCCGCGGATGCGCAAGGCCGCCGTGACCTGAAGGCAGCGGGTGTCCTCGGGCTCGGAGAGATCGGATTTGGGATCGGCCTTGGCGGCGGCCGCCCAGTCCTCGGCGCTGCGCCCGGTGATCGCCGCGACATAGGCGCGGGTCTCGGCCGGCAGGCCGCCGGTGCCGGCGAGCCAGGCGGAGACGCGGCCCGGCCCGCCGTTATACGCCGCCGCCGCGAGGCCGAGATTGCCGGAGCGCCCGCGCAGGTCGATCAGGAAACGCGCCGCTGCCGGGATCGCCTGCTCGGGATCGAACGGGTCGGCGAGGCCGCGCTCCTGCGCCGTGCCGGGCATGAACTGCGCCACGCCCTGCGCGCCGGCGCGGCTGACGACGCTGGGCCGGAAGCTGCTCTCGCGCCAGATCAGCCGGGTCAGGAAGGCGACCGGCAGCCCCTTGGACTTGGCCGCCCCCTCGATCAGACGACACAGGGCCTGCTCCACGGTCTCCTCCCGGCTCTCGGCGGCGGGGGCGGCCGGTGCGGGCGCCGCGGGGGCGGCATGGGCCCTGGCCGCCAGCGCCGGGGCGGCGAGGGTCAGGACGAGGAGGAGAAGGACGAGGCGGGTCACGCCTGCACCTTTACCGGAATTCCTGACCAATTCGGCAAGGTGCGATCGTCGCGGGGGGGCGGGTGCTCATGGGGGGCGTCTTGGCAGAGCGTCTTGGCAGTGCCCCCTGGCAGAGTGCCCCCTGGCAGTGCCCCTTGCGGGGATTCGCGTCGCATGGGGCCCTGGCGCCGGGCAGTGCGGGGCGCCATGTAGCGGGTGATGTCCTCGCCGCTCCTGTTCGACTCCGCCCTGATCCGTAGGCGCCTCGCCCGCGCCCGCCGCGCTGGCTTCGCCGACTTCCTGGTCGCGCGAGCGGTCGACGATTTGTCGGATCGCCTCGGTGCCGTGCTGCGGAAATTTCCCCACGCGCTCGACCTCGCCACCCCGGTGCCGGCGGCGGGGACCTGGCTGCGGCTGAGCGGCCGGGCCGGCGCCGTCACGCGCCTCGCCCCCGTTCCCGAGCCGGGTAGCCCCGGCCTCGCGGTCGCGGTCGGCGATCCGGAGGCGCTGCCCTTCGCGGATCGGAGCTTCGACCTCGCGGTGTCGCTGCTCGCGCTCCAGCACGCCAACGACCTGCCGGGCGCCCTGGTCCAGGTCCGCCGGGCGCTGAAGCCCGACGGTCTGTTCGTCGGCTGCCTGCTCGGCGGCCGCACGCTGACGGAGTTGCGCCAGGTCCTCACCCAGGCGGAGAGCGAGGTCGAGGGGGGCTTGAGCCCGCGGGTGGCGCCCTTCGCGGAGGTGCGCGATCTCGGCGGGCTCCTGCAGCGCGCCGGCTTCGCCCTGCCGGTGACCGATGTCGAGACCGTGACGGTGCGCTACGGCGATCCCTTCGGTCTGATGCGCGACCTGCGCGCCATGGGGCTCACCAACGCCCTGCGGGAGCGCCGCGGCGCCTTGCGC
>JAEWKL010000139.1 GCA_023386115.1 Pseudomonadota bacterium | reverse complement strand
AGGTGGAACCGTCCCGCCCTCAGCTCCGGCAGCTCGGCGGCGAGGTGGCGGGCCGCCCGCATCACCAGGTTGTCGTCGGTCGGGCCGGCGGGCCCCGCGGTCGGTCCGGTGACGAGGAGATCGAGCGCCGGTCCCGGCTCCAGGGTCAGGAGGTCGCCGGCGCCCGAGCCCGCGAAGACCACCAGGCTTTCCAGGGCGTGGTAGCCGTCGCCGGGGCGCCGGCCGAGGACGTGCAGGGTCAGGTTGATCTTGGCGGGCGCGCGGGTGGTGAGGGGAAGCACGGCGACGTCTCTCGAACGGACAAGTTTCAAACGAGCAAGTCTCGCATGGACCATGTCGTGAATAGCCAAGGGGCGCGGCGCCTGTCCGGCACCGCGCCCGCATGATCGTCTCGACGAGGGGAGAGAGGAGGGGGCGTTCAGCCCCCGCTCTTCGGCTCGGTCCCCATGGCCGGCGGCTCGGTCGGCGCCGGGGCGCCCTTCGGCATCTCGGGCTGGGACGGGGCGGGCTGGCTCTCGGCGGTGGCGGCGGGCTTCTCCAGCTCAGGCAGCCCGTCCTTCAGCTTGGCTTCGATCTTGGCCAGGTCCTCCGGCTCGGGGTTCAGGTCCTTGGCGTGCTGCCACTGGAACTTGCCCTCGAGCCGCCGGCCGCTGCGCCAATAGGCGTCGCCGAGGTGGTCGTTGATGGTGGGATCGCCGGGCTTCAACTCGATCGCCTTCTCGAGCTCGCGCACCGCGTCGTCCCAGCGGCCGAGGCGAAAGTAGGCCCAGCCGAGGCTGTCGATGATCATGCCGTCGCGCGGCTGGAGGTCGACCGCCTGCTTGAGCATGCGGAACGCCTCGTCGATGTTCTGGTTCTGGTCGACCCAGGAATAGGCCAGGTAGTTCAGCACCTGGGCGCGGCCGTTCGGCTGCGTCGCCGGCACGAGGTCGAGGGCCTTCTTCAGGTCGGCCTCGGCCTTCGGCCATTCCTTGGCGCGCTCGTAGGACGTGCCGCGGAAGTAGTACAGGGTCCAGTAGTTGCGCGCCGGCTGGTCGCCGATCAGGTCGATCGCCCTTGTGTAGGTCTGGGCCGATTCGGCGTATTTCTTGCGCGAGCGCTGGACGTTGCCGAGCGCTGAGATCACGTCGATGTCGTTGGGATAGGTCTTGGCGACCTGGTCGAGATGGGCGATCGCCTCGTCGCCCTTGCCCATCTGCTCGAGGTTGAGGCCGATCTGGATGTCGGCGTTGAGCTTGAGCGGCGAGGACGCCGGCATGCGGGCGAAGACCTCGTTCGCCCGGTCGGGCGCCTTCATCCGCTCCAGGGTGTCGGCGAGCGTCAGCAGCGCCAGGGAATGCTCGGGCGCGAGGTAGAGGGCGAGGCGCAGGTACACCACCGCGGGCAATTCGTCGCCCTGCGAGGTCCCGGCCGAGCCGAGGCCGTAGAGCACCTCGGCGGCGCCCTCCTGGGCCGAGCCGATCAGCGGCGTCAGCGGCTTGCCGGCCTTCAGCTTGTCGAGGGCGTCGCGCACGATCGGATGGCGTGGCAGGACGTTGTCGAATTCCTGGTAGGCCGCCACCGCGAGGTCGGGCCGGCCGGATTCCGCCTCGAACCGCCCATAGGCGTCGACGATGCGCAGCGTGTTGCGGTCGGCGTCGTAGGCCGATTTCAGCCGGCGCTCGGCCTCGACCTTGTCGCCGACGAGCGCGGCGATCAGCCCGGCGTGGTAATCGCGGAAGACGTTGTAGTAGCGCTCGCCCTTGAGCTTGTTGATGGTCTCCAGCGCCTTCTTGCCCTCGCCGGCGCCGGCATAGGACCAGGCGGTCAAGAGCGTCGAGGTCAGGTCGGCCGCCGCGCCCTTGCCGCCGCGCTGCAGGTTCTGGCGCGCCGCGGCGAATTGCTTGGCCTTGATCTTCTGCACCCCGAGGGCGAGCTGGGCGAGGCCGTTGGCCCCGTCCCGCGCCGTCAGGCGCTCGGCGGCGCGAAACGCCTCCGGCAGGGAGCCGTCGGCGAGGAGCGCCACGAAGGAGCGTTCGAGGAGCTCGGCGTTGCGGGGGTCGCCCTTCACCGCCTCGCGGTAATACGTGGCGGCGGCGGCGGTGTCGCGGGAGGCGCCGGCGATGTAGGCCGCGAGGAAGTTGCCTTCCAGCGAATCCGCCGGCTCGTAGGCCTGCGGGGCCGCGATCTCCCGCGCCGGGAGCCGGGCCGCGAGGGCCGGCGCCGTCGAGGCGGCGAGGAGCAGGGCCAGCGCGGCACGCGCAACTCCGCGGCGGGGGGCGGGGATTCGGGTCTTGAGCACCAAACTCGTGGCTCCGTGATCGCGCCGGCCGCGGAGCCGGCGCGCGAAATCGGCGCGACATTGGACCCTGCGCGGGGCAGCGGCAAGACCAAACGGCGGCGGCGATGTGTCGGAGGCCGCGGCTCAACCGGACACGGCCGGGCGGCATTCGGGAGCGGCGGATAACCGTGAGACCGTTAACGGTGCCTCCTGTAACATCGATCTTAGGCGATAACACTGATGATGCAGGACGATCGCTCAAGATTTCATTCCGAGCTGCCCGACATGTCGCTGCGTAGACAAATATTCCTTATCCTGGGCCTGATCGGCTGCCTGCTGGTCTGGCTTGCCGGCTATCAGGTCAGTGACGCCTGGAACCGGGCCGACGTCATGCGGCGGGCGGCGGATGCCAACCGGGTGACCGACGGTCTCGACGCCGCCGCCGCGTCGCTGGCGGCCGAGCGGGGCCTGACCAATGGCTGGCTCGCCAAGCTGCCGGCGGCCGCGGAGCACCCGGCCCTGGCGCGCTTGCGCGAGGAGGGAGACCGCCGGCTCGCGGCGGCCATGGAGACCCTGCGGCGGGACGACGCGGTGTCGAAGGCGGCGACCGCCCTCGCCGAGGCGCACCGGGATCTCGCGGCCCTGCGCCAGCGGGTCGACCGCGTGCTCGCCGGCACGCCCGATCCCGATCTTGCGGCGTCCTGGTTCCCGGCCGCGACGGCCCTGATCGAGCGGGAGCAGGCCCTGTTCGACGCGGTGCGGGCCGGCATCACCGGCTCGGTGCCGGGCGCGATCCATCACGGCCTCGACATCAAGCGGGCCCTGTGGGACGCGGGCGAGTTCGCCGGCCGCGAGCGCGGGCGGCTCAACGCCGCGATCGCCGGGCGCCAGGGTCTGGCCGTGGAGCAGCTCCGCGCCCTCGCGGCC
>JAEWKL010000113.1 GCA_023386115.1 Pseudomonadota bacterium | reverse complement strand
CCTCGCGCCAGTACAGCGAGCCCGCCGCGAGGCAGACCGCGACGCAGGCGGTGGGCAGGAGCGGCAGGTAGCCCCGCGAGGCGCCGGGCAGGCTTCCGATCGCGCTCGTCTCCGCCGGCTTGCGCATCCGCCCGTTCTGCCGCATCCGAATCTCCCGCTCGATCATGGCCGGAATGAAGCGCATGTTTCGGGCCGAAGCGGGGCCGTTTCTTTGCGGTTTCGTGTCGGTGGGTCGATCCGTACCCTCGGGGGTGCCGCGCGGGCCTGTCCCGGGGTAAGGAGCATCCCCGCCGCCTCCTCCGACCTGGGCCGAAAGCCGTCCCGGGCCCGACATTTGCGTGATCCGACGCCGACATGCCCGACCGCGCAACCCCCTCGGCTCCGCCCGCCCCGTCCTCCGGGGACAGCCTCGTCATCGCCGTCGTCGACCCGAGCCGCGCCCGGGCCGCGATCCTGGAGGAGGGCCTGCGCGCCGTCGAAGGCGCCCGGGTGGTAGTGATCCCCGACACCGCCGACCTCCTCGACCGTCTCTCCGCCCTCTCTCCCGACGTGGTGGTGATTCACCTCGAGAGCCCGAGCCGCGACCTCCTGGAACAGATGTTCGGGGTCTCGCGCCTGGTCGAGCGGCCGGTGGCGATGTTCGTCGACCGCTCGGACGCGCCGATGATGCAGGCGGCGGTGGATGCCGGCATCTCGGCCTACATCGTCGACGGCCTGCGCGCCGAGCGGATCAAGCCGATCATCGAGATCGCGATCCTGCGCTTCAACGCCTTCGCGCGGCTCCAGCGGGAATTGTCGGAGGCGCGGAGCGAGCTTGCCGACCGCAAGCTGATCGAGCGCGCCAAGGGCATCCTGATGAGCGCCAAGGGCCTGACCGAGGACGAGGCCTACAAGCAGCTCCGGCGCAAGGCCATGAACGAGAAGCGCAAGATCGTCGACATCGCCCGCGCCATCGTCACCGCCGCGGACCTGCTCGGATGAGGCTGCAAATCGGTTACGTCCCGCTCACCGATGCCGCGGTGCTGATCGCCGCCGTGGAGCGCGGCTTCACGGCGGCGGAGGGGCTGGAGGTCGACCTCGTCGCCGAACCCTCCTGGGCGACCCTGCGCGACCGCCTGGCGCTCGGCCTCCTCGACGGCGCCCACATGCTGGCGCCGCTGGCGCTCGCCTGCCATCTGGGCTTGAGCGGACCGCAGGCCCGCCTGATCGTGCCGGCCGCGCTCGCCCGCAACGGCAATGCCGTGACCCTGTCGCTGCCGCTCTGGCAGGCACTCGATGCCGCTTCCGACGCCTTGCCGGACGTCGCCCGGGCCCTCGCCCGGGTGGCCGAGTCCCGCGCGGCCGAAGGGCGTCCCCTGACCCTCGCCACCGTGCATCCGTTCTCCAGCCACACCTACCAGTGGCGGCGCCTCCTGGCGCTGGGCGGCAGCGCGCTCGCGGCGGTGCGCCTCGTCGTGGTGCCGCCGCCCCGCACCGTCGAGGCGCTGGAGCGCGGCCTGATCGACGGGTTCTGCGTCGGCGCGCCCTGGAGCTCCGTCGCGGTCGAGGCCGGGGTCGGACGCATCGCGGCTCTGGGCGCCGCGATCGCCCCGGACTGCCCGGAGAAGGTGCTGGCGCTCCCCGCCGAGATGGAGGATCGGGCGGCGCCGCTCCTGCGCGCGGTGAAGCGGGCGGCGCGCTGGTGCGGCGAGCCGAGCAATCGTGCGGACCTGGCCGCGCTCCTCGGAAGCCCGCGCCATCTCGCCCTCGATCCGGCGCTGATCCTGCGCGGGCTCGCCGGATCGTTGCGGCTCGCGCCGGGCGGGCCGGTGGTGGAGGCGGGGGATTACCTCGCGCTCGGGGAGGCGGAGCTGATCCCCGATCCCACGGCCCTCCCGTGGCTCGTCGCGGAGATGGCTGCGGCGGGGCAGATCGAGGCGGGGGCGGTGCCGGAGACCGCGGCCGCGCTGTATCGGGCAGACTTGCTGGCGGCGGCCTGACAGGTTCCATTGTCTCGATAGATCTGACGACCACCGCGTCATCCCGGCGCTCGCCAAAGGCGACAGCCCGGGATCCAGGACCGCTGACGATGCCGGGCGAGGCGGGATGCGTTCCGAATCTTCCGGAAGCCTCGGCCGTTCTGGATCCCGGGTTCCGCTGCGCGGCCCCGGGATGACGATGGAGCTTGAAAGTCTCACTCCAGAGCCGAGACGCCTCGTAGAGCGACAAGTCGCCCCACGATCGATGTCCATCACCGCGCCACCTCCGCCTCTGCCTGCCTCAAGGGCATTCGCTCTTGCCCATTCCCCGCTCACCAGCTCATCATTTGTGCATCGCACCAATTGGCCAAGCCGCCGCGCCGGCCATTACGGCCAAGCTACGAATCATTTCTGTTCCAGTCACTTGAAGCGCCCGTGAGGCAGTTGGCACGGAACCTGCTCATCCCCTCACGTCCGTCAGCGTCGACGGGCACCGACCGTCAGCAAAGCCGCTGACCCGAGTTCCCCTGTGGGCCCCGCACTGCGCGGCCGGCGGAAGACCTTGGGTGGCGGTTTTTTGCGTTCGGCACCGGATCACGCGCCAGGGCGGCGCGAGGGACTTGAGGGCGAGTCATCGATGAGCAGCGTTGAGCACACCACGCGTCGCGGCCTCCTCAAGGGGGCGGCCGGCGCCCTGTCACTGGCGGCTGCGAGCCGCGTCGCCCTGCCGGGCGGCGCCTTCGCGCAAGGTGCGGGCCCCGAGGTGAAGGGCGCCAAGCTCGGCTTCATCGCGCTCACCGACGCCGCCCCCCTCTTCGTCGCCAAGGAAAAGGGGATTTTTGCGCGTCACGGAATGCCCGACGTCGAGGTGCTGAAGCAGGCCTCCTGGGGCACCACCCGCGACAACCTGGTGCTCGGCTCGGAGGGCAACGGCATCGACGGGGCGCACATCCTGAGCCCGATGCCCTACCTGATCAGTGCCGGCCGGGTGACGCAGAACAACGTTCCCGTCCCGATGTACATCCTGGCCCGGCTCAACCTCGCCGGGCAGTGCATCTCGGTCGCCAAGGAGCATATGGGCGACAAGGTCGCCCTCGACGCCAAGCCCTTCCGGGCGGCGCTCGAGCGCAAGAAGGCCACCGGCAAGTCGGTGAAGGCGGCGATGACCTTCCCGGGCGGCACCCACGATCTCTGGATCCGCTACTGGCTCGCCGCCGGCGGCATCGACCCCGACAAGGACATCGAGACCATCGTCGTGCCGCCGCCCCAGATGGTGGCCAACATGAAGGTCGGCACGATGGACTGCTTTTGCGTCTGCGAGCCGTGGAACGAGCAGCTGATCACACAAGGGATCGGTTACACCGCGCTGACCACCGGCGAGTTGTGGAAGGACCACCCGGAGAAGGCGCTCGGCATGCGCGCCGCCTGGGTCGACAAGTACCCGAACGCCGCCAAGGCCCTGCTCGCCGCCGTGATGGAGGCGCAGCAATGGTGCGACAAGCCGGAGAACCGCGACGAGCTCGCCGGCATCGTCGCCAAGCGCCAGTGGATCAACGTCCCGGCGAGCGACGTCGTCAAGCGGATGAAGGGTGAGTTCGATTACGGCGACGGTCGCAAGGTCTTAAACAGCCCGCACATCATGAAGTACTGGGCCGACGACGCCTCGTACCCGTTCAAGTCGCACGACCTGTGGTTCCTCACCGAGGACATCCGCTGGGGCAAGTTCGACGCCCAGACCGACACCAAGGCGCTGATCGGACGTGTCAACCGCGAGGACATCTGGCGCGAGGTGGCGAAGGGCATGGGCGTGACCGCCCCGGCCTCGACCTCGCGCGGCACGGAGACCTTCTTCGACGGCAAGGTCTTCGATCCGGCGGACCCCTCCGCCTACCTCGGCAGCCTCGGCATCAAGAAGGTGGCGTGATGGCCCTCGGTTTCACCCTCGGGCGCGTCGGCGCCGCCAAGGACGAGGCGGCCCGCCGCCCCCTCGTCACCCGCGCCGCCCTGAAAGGCCTGGCGCTGCGGATCGTGCCGCCGCTCGTCGTGCTGGCGGTCTTCCTGCTGCTCTGGGAGGTTCTGTGCCAGCGCCCGGGCGCCGGCCTGCCGCCGCCCTCCCGGGTCGTCAGCGAGGCCTGGGAGATCATCGCCCACCCGTTCTACGACAATGGCGGCACCGACAAGGGTCTGTTCTGGCATATCAGCGCCAGCCTGCAGCGCGTGGCGCTCGGCTTCACCCTGGCGGTCGTCGCCGGCGTGATGCTGGGCACGCTGGTCGGCCAGTCCGAATGGGCGATGCGCGGGCTCGACCCGATCTTCCAGGTCCTGCGCACCATCCCGCCGCTGGCCTGGCTGCCGCTCTCGCTCGCGGCGTTCCGCGACGGCCAGCCCTCGGCGATCTTCGTGATCTTCATCACCTCGATCTGGCCGATCATCATCAACACTGCGGTCGGCATCCGCAACATCCCGCAGGATTACCGCAACGTCGCGGCGGTCCTGCGCCTCAACGCCTTCGAGTTCTTCGCCAAGGTGATGCTGCCCTCCGCCGCCCCGTACATCTTCACGGGTCTTCGCATCGGCGTCGGCCTGTCCTGGCTCGCCATCGTGGCGGCGGAGATGCTGATCGGCGGCGTCGGCATCGGCTTCTTCATCTGGGATGCCTGGAACTCCTCGCACATCAGCGAGATCATCGTGGCCCTGGTCTATGTCGGGGTGATCGGCTTCGTGCTCGACCGCCTCGTCGCCGGCCTCGGCCACCTCGTCACCCGCGGCACCGCCACGGCCTGAGGGAGGCCCCAAGATGACCACTCTCAACGCGACCCATCTCAGCCTCGAACAAGTCGGCATCAGCTTCACCCGGTCCGGGCGCACCACGGACGTGCTGCGCGACGTCAACCTGAAGATCGCCAAGGGTGAGTTCGTCTCGCTGATCGGCCATTCCGGTTGCGGCAAGTCGACGGTGCTCAACATCGTGGCGGGCCTGCTCAAGGCCTCCACCGGCTGCGTCCTCCTCGACGGCAGGGAGGTCAACAGCCCCGGCCCCGAGCGCGCCGTGGTGTTCCAGAACCACTCGCTGCTGCCCTGGCTCACCGTGCGCGAGAACGTGGCGCTCGCGGTCGACAAGGTCTTGAGGGCGAAGAAGAGCCGGTCGGAGCGGCGCGCCTGGATCGAGCACAACCTGGCGCTGGTCAACATGACCCACGCCGCCGAGAAGCGCCCGCACGAGATCTCCGGCGGCATGAAGCAGCGCGTCGGCATCGCCCGGGCGCTCGCCATGGAGCCGAAGGTGCTCCTCATGGACGAGCCCTTCGGCGCCCTCGACGCGCTGACCCGGGCGCATCTCCAGGACCAGCTGATGGAGATCCACCTGCGGCTCAAGAACACCGTCATCATGATCACCCACGACGTCGACGAGGCGGTGCTGCTCTCCGACCGGATCGTGATGATGACGAACGGTCCCTCGGCCACGATCGGCGAGGTCTTGTCCGTGCCGCTCGCCCGGCCGCGCAAGCGCCTCGAGCTGGTCGAGGACCCGACCTACACCCATGCCCGGGCCGAGGTGCTGGAATTCCTCTACGCCCGCCACGCCAAACCCGCGATCGCGGCCTGATCCCATGACCGAGCGTCTCGTCGTCATCGGCAACGGCATGGCCTCGCTCCGCTTCCTGGAGCGGCTGACCGAGGCGGCCCCCGGCCGCTTCGACGTCACCTGCGTCGGCGCCGAGCCGGTGGCAGCCTATAACCGGGTGCTGCTGTCCTCGCTGCTCGGCGGCGAGGTCGACGAGGCGGCCTGCACCTTCCGCGGCCTCGACTGGTACGCCCGGCACGGCATCACTCTGGTCACCGGCGCGCCCGCTACCGCGATCGACACCGCGGACCGCATCGTCCGGGTCGGCGAGGGGCTGGTGCTGCCGTTCGACAAGCTCGTCCTCGCGGTCGGCTCGGTGCCGATCCGGCTGCCGAAGCCCGGCATGGACCTGCCCGGCGTCATCACCTTCCGAGACCTCGCCGACGTGGCGGCGATCCGCCGGGCGGCGGTGGCGGGCGCCAGGGCCGTCGTGATCGGCGGCGGGCTCCTCGGCCTCGAGGCGGCGGTCGGTCTGGCGCGGCTCGGCGTCGACACCACGCTCCTCCACGTCATGGACCGGCTGATGGAGCGCCAGCTCGACCACGCCGCCGCAGGACTCGTCCGCGAGGCGATGGAGGCCCGCGGCGTGCGGGTGAGGCTGAACGCCGACACCGCCGCGATCGAGGGCGACGGCCGGGTCGAGCGCCTTCGCCTCGCCGACGGCACGGTGCTCCCGGCCGACCTCGTGGTGATGTCGGTCGGCGTGCGGCCCTCGACGGCGCTGGCAGTCAGCGCCGGGCTCGATGTCGGCCGCGGCATCCGCGTCGACGACACGCTGGCGACCTCGGTGCCGGGGATCTTCGCGCTCGGCGAATGCGCCGAGCACAGGGGCCAGACCTACGGCCTCGTCGAGCCGGCCTACGAGCAGGCCGAGGTGCTGGCCCGCCATCTCTGCGGGGTTGAGGCCGCTTATGCCGGCACCTCGCTCGCGACGAGCCTGAAGGTCTCCGGCCTGCCGGTCTTCTCCGCCGGCGCGGTCGACGTGCCGGACGGCGCCGAGTCCGTCACCTGGAGCGACCCGGCCGCGGGCCTCTACCGCAAGCTCGTGATCGACGGCGACCGGCTGATCGGCGCGGTCTTCGTCGGCGACGTCGCCGAGCAGGGCTGGTGCAAGACCCTGATCCGCACCGGCTACGCCATCAGTTCCGACGACCGGGACGACCTGATGTTCGGGCGTCCCGTTCCCCAACCCCTCGCAGCGTGAAGGAGCCCGCGATGGCCGACGACTTCAACGCCGAGCAGAAGCGCTACCTCGAAGGCTTCTCCCACGGCATCGCCGCACTCCGCATGACCGGCGGCCTCGCCGCCGGAGGCGGCGCCGCGGCTCCCGCCGCCGAGCCGACCGGGCCGGACGCGATCCACATCAAGGCGCAGGACCGCACCGTGAAGAACGGCGGCAAGCTCGCCGAGCAGGAGAAGTGGAAGCGGGCCGAGAACCCGTTCGATGGCCACAACCGGCTGATCGCCGAGGCCGAGACCGGCAAGGCGCCGAGACCTGAGGACAATTTCCGCTGGCGCTATCACGGGCTGTTCTGGGTCGCGCCGGCCCAGAACTCCTACATGTGCCGCCTGCGGATCCCCAACGGCATCCTGCATCACTGGCAGTTCGCCGGCATCGCTGACCTCGCCGATGCCCATGGCGGCGGGTACAGCCACGTCACCACCCGGGCGAACCTCCAGGTCCGCGAGATCTCCCCCGAGCACGGTCAGCCCTTCCTCGACGGGCTCGTCGATCTCGGCCTCACCGCCCGGGGCGCCGGCGCCGACAACATCCGCAACGTCACCGGCTCGCCCACCGCCGGCATCGACGCCCAGGAGCTCCTCGACACGCGACCGCTCGCCAAGTCCTGGCACAACCACATCCTCAACGACCGCTCGCTGTTCGGCCTGCCGCGCAAGTTCAACGTCGCCTTCGACGGCGGCGGCGTGCTGCCGGTGCTGGAGGAGACCAACGACATCGGCTTCCAGGCGGTCGAGGTGATGGAGGGCGCGGCGGTCGAGCCCGGCATCTGGATGCGCCTCGTGCTCGGCGGCATCACCGGCCACCGCGACATCGCCCGCGACACCGGCGTGGTCCTGAGGCCGAAGGAGTGCAACGCCGTCGCCGACGCGATCCTGCGGGTCTTCATCGAGAACGGCGACCGCACCAACCGCAACAAGGCGCGGATGAAATACGTCCTCGACGCCTGGGGCTACGACAAGTACCTCGCCGCCGTAGAGGAGAAGCTCGGGCGCAAGCTGGAGCGGGTCGATCCGGCCCACGTGAAGCCCCGCGGCGGCTTCGACCGCTACGCCCATGTCGGCGTCCATGCCCAGGTCCAGCCGGGCCTCAACTGGATCGGCGTGGTGCTTCCCGTCGGCAAGATGACCACCGACCAGATGCGGGCGCTGGCCGAGATCTCGCGCGAGTGCGGCGACGGCCAGATCCGTCTGACCGTGTGGCAGAATTTTCTCGTCTCGGGCGTGCCCGACGACAAGGTGGCGGAGGTCGAAACCCGCGTGGCGGCTCTCGGGCTCTCCACCAAGGCATCGAGCATCCGCGCCGGCCTCGTCGCCTGCACCGGCAATCGCGGCTGCAAGTTCGCCGCCTCGGACACCAAGGGCCACGCGCTGCTCATCGCCGATCACGTCGAGACGGCGGTTCCGGGGCTCGACGTGCCGGTCAACGTCCACCTCACCGGCTGCCACCATTCCTGCGCCCAGCATTACATCGGCGATATCGGCCTCATCGGCGCCAAGGTGGTGGTGAGCGAGGAGGGCGACACCGTCGAGGGCTACGACATCGTGGTCGGCGGCGGCTTCGGCGAGGCGGCCAAGATCGGCACCGAGATCTGGAAGGCCGTGAAGGCCGAGGACTGCCCCGGCTGGGTCGAGACCCTGCTCACCGATTACCTCCAGCACCGCACCGGCCCGGAGGAGACCTTCCAGGCCTACACCGCCCGCCGCGGGCCGGAGGCCTTGAAGGCCTTGGCCGGCGAGCGGCTGCTGGAGGCGGCCGAGTAAGGCGCCCTTCCCCTCTTCCCGCCCGCGGGGAGAGGAGACACCCGGCGCCTCACCACCTGACCTCGACTGCCACTCTCCTTCGGTAATCTCCCCGATGACCCAGCACGTCGCTCCCCCGCTCGTCCTGATCCCCGAATCCGCCCCCTTCACCACCGACCAGCGCGCCTGGCTGTCGGGCTATTTCGCGGCCCTGCTCGGGCCGGCGACCGAGGGCGCGACCGCCCTCGGGGCCGGCGAGGCGCCCGGCGGTCCAGCCCTCGCCGACAACGGCGACGCGCCCTGGCACGACCCGTCGATGGGCCTCGACGACCGCATGACCCTGGCCAAGGACCGCTCCGAGCCGCAGAAGCTGATGGCCGCCATGGCGCAGCAGGATTGCGGCCAATGCGGCTACAACTGCGCCGACTATGCCAACGCCATCTTCCTCAAGAAGGAGGAGCGCCTGAACCTCTGCCAGCCCGGCGGCAAGGAGACGCTCCGGATGCTGAAGAAGCTGGAGGCGGAGTTCGGCACCGCGGCCCCGGCCGGCGCTGCGCCGGTCTCCGATGAGGCTCCGAAGGCGGAAAGCCCGGTCGGCCCCTATGGTCTCTGCCGCGAGAACCCGGCCGAGGCGGTGTTCCTCTCCCGCCGCCGCCTCAACGCGCCGGGCGGCGAGAAGGAGACCTGGCACATCGAGATCGATCTCGCCGGCACCGGCATCGCGTACGAGGTCGGCGATTCCCTCGGCCTGTTTCCCGCCAACGCTCCGGCGCTGGCCGACGCGGTCATCGCCGAGCTCGGCGCCCGGCCGGAGCGGGTGATCGCCACCAGGCTCGGCGAGAAGACCCTGCGCGATCATCTCCTGACCAACTACTCGCTTGGCGGCGCCCCCGACGGGCTCTTTCAGCTCCTCTCGCTCCTCACCTCCGGCGCGCAGCGCAAGAAGGCGCAGGCGCTGAGCGCCGGCGAGGATCCGGACGGCGACGCGGCCTATCTCGACGTGCTCGGCGCACTCCACAAGTTCCCGGGTGCCCGGCCCGATGCCGAGGTCTTCCTGGAGGCCCTCGACGAGTTGCAGCCGCGGCTCTACTCGATCTCGTCCTCGCCCAAGGCCGATCCGGGCCGGGTCTCGCTCACCGTCGACGCGGTGCGCTACAGCCACCGGTCGCGCCTGCGCCTCGGCGTCGCCTCGACCCATCTCGGCGAGCGCCTGGCCGAGACCGCCAAGGTGAAGGTCTACCTCCAGAAGGCCCACGGCTTCGGCCTGCCTTCGACGCAGGACACGCCGGTCATCATGGTCGGCCCGGGCACCGGCATCGCCCCGTTCCGCGCCTTCCTGCGCGAGCGCGCCGCCGTGAAGGCGCCGGGCAAGAACTGGCTGTTCTTCGGCCACCAGCGCCAAGCCTCGGACTTCTTCTACCGCGACGAGCTCAACGGCCTGAAGGACCAGGGCGTGCTCACCCGCCTGTCGCTCGCCTGGTCGCGCGACGGGGGCGAGAAGACCTACGTCCAGGACCGGATGCGCGAGAACGGCCGCGAATTGTGGCGCTGGCTGGAGGACGGCGCCCATTTCTACGTCTGCGGCGACGCCAAGCGCATGGCCAAGGACGTCGAGCGCGCGATCATCGACGTGGCGGCGACCCATGGCGGCAAGAGCCCGGAGGAGGCGGTGGCGTATCTCGCGGGGCTGAAGAAGGCGAACCGGTACCAGGCGGACGTGTACTGAGAGCGGCGCCCGGGTCCCTGTGCGACGCTTCCTTCAGCGGTATGCCCTTGGGTGACGATTAGCGGTATGCTATATTTATGGTATGCTGCAGATCGCTTACAGCAAGGCCGCCTTGCGGACGCTGAGCCGGATGCCGACCAACACGTCGGCACTCATCCGCTCAAAGGTCGAGCAATACGCCTCCGACCCCCAGGCACAGGCCAACAACGTGAAGGCGCTGAAGGGAGAGCCCGGCGTATTCCGGCTCCGCGTCGGCGACTGGCGCGTGCTGTTCACGGAGGACGGCATCGTGCTGGCAGTGATCCGCGTCGCTCCGCGCTCCAGCGCATACGATTGAATCGAAGGTCCGGCCCATGAACATCCAGCGGATCACGACCCCAGCGGGCGACACTCTGATCGTCCTGGCCGATGCGGATTACCAGGCGCTGCTCGACGCTGCCGAGGACAATGCCGACCGTCTCGTCGTGGCGGAGTTCCGTCGGCGCCTCGCCGCCGGGGACGAAGAATTGATCCCGGCTCCGGTCGTCGACCGCCTCCTCTCGGGTGAGAGCCGGGTGCGCGTCTGGCGTGAGCATCGGGGTTTGAACGCCGCTTCCCTCGCCGAGCAGGCCGGCCTCTCCCAGGCCTTCCTGTCGCAGATCGAGACCGGGAAGCGAGACGGCACGGTCGACACCTATCGGAAGATCGCCGCGGTCCTCGACGTCAGCCTGGACGATCTCCTCGGATGATCGGCGAGCCGCCGAAGGCACTCGGCGGCTCGAACATTGCTTGTCTGCTCCCCGTCCCCACGCCCGGCGAAAGGCTCCCGCGATGAACCTGCACGTGCCGGCCCTCACGCCCGAGGCCGCCCCCGTCCGGACCACCTGCCCGTATTGCGGCGTCGGCTGCGGCGTGCTCGCCCGGCCGGACGGGCAGGGGGGCGCCAGCGTCGCGGGCGATCCGCAGCACCCGGCGAATTTCGGCCGGCTGTGCTCGAAGGGCTCGGCGCTCGGGGAAACCCTGTCCCTCGACGACCGGGTGCTGCATCCGGAGATCGCCGGGCGGCGCGCGACCTGGGACGAGGCGCTGGATGCCGTCGCCGAGGGCTTCCGGCGCACCATCGCGGCGCACGGGCCGGACTCGGTGGCGTTCTACCTCTCGGGCCAACTCCTGACCGAGGATTACTACGTCGCCAACAAGCTGGCGAAGGGCTTCATCGGCACGCCCCACGTCGACACCAATTCGCGCCTGTGCATGTCGTCCTCGGTGGCGGCGCATCGCCGGGCCTTCGGCTCCGACACCGTGCCGGGCTGCTACGAAGACCTGGACGAGGCCGACCTCCTGGTGCTGGTCGGCTCCAACACCGCCTGGTGCCACCCGATCCTGTTCCGCCGCATGCTCGACGCGCGGGCGAAGCGCGGCACCAGAATCGTGGCGATCGACCCCCGCCGCACACAGACCGGCGAGGAGGCCGACCTCTTCCTCGGAATCAAGCCCGGCACCGATACCGCCCTGTTTTCCGGGCTGCTGGTCCACCTCGCCGAGGCAGGCGCCCTCGATCCGCGCTACATCGCCGAGCACACCGCCGGCTTCGAGCCGGCGCTCGATCGTGCCCGCCAGATCGCCCCAACGGTCGCCGCCACGGCCGCCGCGACCGGCCTGACCGAGGCCGAGGTCGCGACCTTCTTCGAGATGTTCCGCACCACGCCCCGGGTCGTCACCGCCACCTCGCAGGGCGTGAACCAGTCGGCGCAGGGCACCGACAAGGCCAACGCGATCATCAACTGCCACCTCGCCACCGGCCGCATCGGCAAGCCGGGGATGGGGCCGTTCTCCCTCACCGGCCAGCCCAACGCCATGGGCGGGCGCGAGGTCGGCGGGCTCGCCAACATGCTGGCGGCGCACATGCACTTCACCCCCGAGGAGGTGGACCTGGTGCGCCGGTTCTGGAACGCGCCGGCCATCATCACCGGCGAGGGCCTGAAGGCGGTGCAGCTGTTCGAGGCGATCGAGCGCGGCAAGATCAAGGCGCTCTGGGTGATGGGCACCAACCCCGCCGTGTCGATGCCCCGGGCCGACCGGGTGCGGGCGGCGCTGCAAACACTCGACACCTACGTGGTCTCCGAGGTGGTGGCGAACACCGACACCGTGCGGGCGCGCAATGCGATCCTGCTGCCGGCGCTCGCCTGGGGCGAGAAGGACGGCACGGTGACCAATTCCGAGCGCCGCATCTCACGCCAGCGCGCCTTCCTGACCGCGCCAGGCGAGGCGCGGGCCGATTGGTGGATCATGGCGCAGGTGGGCAAGCGCCTCGGCCACGCCAAGGCCTTCGCCTGGGGCAACGCGGCGGCGGTGTTCCGCGAGCACGCCGCCCTGTCGGAATTCGAGAACCGCGGCAGCCGCGACTTCGACCTCGGCGGCCTCGCCGACATCACGGATGCCGCCTACGACGCCGCCGCGCCGGTGCAGTGGCCGTTGACCCGCAAGGCCAAGGCACCCCAGGCCCGCTTCTTCGCCCAGGGCGGCTTCTACACCCGCGACCGCAAGGCCCGCTTCGTCGCGGTGCAGAAGCCGGTCCTGGCGCAAGCGACAAGCGACGCGCTGCCCTTGCGCCTCAATACCGGCCGGGTGCGCGACCACTGGCATACGCTCACCCGCACGGGGAAGAGCCCGCGCCTCTCGGCCCACCGGGCCGTGCCCTTCGTCGAGATCCACCCCGACGACGCGCGTGCCGCAGGCTTGAGTGACGGCGACCTCGCCCGGGTCCGCACCGCCCACGGCGCGGCGGTGCTGGAGGTGACGGTGACGCCCGGCGCGCAAGCGGGCATGCTGTTCGCCCCGATGCACTGGAGCGAGGCCAACACCTCGGACGGGCGCGTCGGGGCCCTCGCGCAAGGCGCGGTGGATCCGGTCTCGGGCCAGCCGGAGCTGAAGGCGACCCCGGCCTCGATCGCCCCCGAGCCCTACCGCTCCCGCGGCTACCTCATCACCCGCGAGGCGGTGGCCGCACCCTTCGGCTGGTGGTGGGCGAGGGCGACGCTGGACGGCGCGACCGGCCTGATCTTCGCCGCCCAGGACGGCGCACAGGAGGCCGCCGCCCTGATGCGCGAGCTGTTTCCCGGTGCCGCCTTCAGCGAATATGCCGACCCGGCCCGCGGCCGCTACCGCGCCGCCGCCTTCCGCGACGGGCAGCTCCTCGGCGTGCTGGCGATCGCGCCCGCCGCCGAGCGCCCGACCTGGGACGCCGCCAAGGCGTTCTTCCGCAGCCAGGAACTCCTGGAGCCGTCCGCCCGCCGGGCGCTCATCTCCGGGCGGGCCGAGAGCGCCGGCACCGGGCCGCTGGTCTGCGCCTGCCACACCGTCGGGCTCGACACGATCCGGGCGGCGATCACGGGCGGAGCGCACGGGATCGAGGCGGTGGGCGCCGTGTGCCGGGCCGGCACCAATTGCGGCTCGTGCATCCCTGAGATCCGCAAGCTGCTGGAATCCGAACTCAAGGCCGGGGAACTTGCCAAGGGCGGGGAACTTGCGCCGGCTTCCGCATAGGCGCATCTGATGGCCCAGGATTTCCCGCGACTCGTATCAGACACTCCGATTCCCATGCGCACGCCCCGTGCTCCCCGCGAGACCCGCTCCCCGGGCCTCGAGCCCCTGGCCGTGCTCCCGGTCTTCGTGACGCTCACGGGCAAGCGCGCGGTGCTGGCCGGCGCCAACGGCGGTGCGGCCTGGAAAATGAAGCTGCTGGCGGCCGCCGGCGCCCATGTCGACGTGTTCGCGCCGGAACCCACCGACGAGATGCGCGGCGCCCCCGCCGAGGCGGTCGCCGGCAGAGTGGTGCTGCACGAGCGCGACTGGTCGCCGGCCGATCTCGAAGGGGCGGCCTTCGCCATCGCGGCCTTCGAGGACGAGGGCGAGTGCGCCTGCTTCGTCGGGGCGGCGCGCGCGGCGGGCGCCATCGTCAACGCCATCGACCGGCCGCATCTCTGCGACGTGTCGTTCGGCGCCATCGTCAACCGCTCGCCCCTCGTCGTCGGCATTTCGACGGAGGGCGCGGCGCCGGTCTTCGGCCAGACCGTGCGGGCCCGCATCGAGGCGATGCTGCCCGCGGGCTTCAAGGCCTGGGTCGCGGCGGCCCGCGACTGGCGCGCCGAGGTCAGCGCCCGCTACCACGCCTTCGGGGAGCGCCGGGCCTTCTGGGAACGCTTCACCGACAAGGCTTTCGCCGAGCCCGAGCGGGCGCCGGCGAGGGCCGACCTCGACGCGCTCATGGCCGAGACCGACGCCGCGCCCTCCGGCGGCAGCGTGGTCCTGGTCGGCGCCGGCCCGGGCGATGCCGAACTCCTGACCCTCAAGGCCCTGCGGGCCCTGCGCAGCGCCGACGTGATCCTGTACGACGACCTCGTCGCGCCGGAGATCCTCGACTACGCCCGGCGCGAGGCCCGCACGATGCTGGTCGGCAAGACCGGCCACGGCCCGTCCTGCCGCCAGGACGACATCAACGCCCTGATGGTCTCGCTGGCGGGGAGCGGCAAGCGGGTGGTGCGGCTCAAGTCCGGCGACCCCCTGGTGTTCGGCCGCGCCGGCGAGGAGATCGACGCCTGCCGCGAGGCCGGCATCCCCGTCACGGTCGTGCCCGGCGTGACGGCGGCGCAGGGGGCGGCGGCCTCGCTCGGAATCTCGCTCACCCATCGCGACGCGGCGCGGCGCCTGCAATACGTCACCGGCCATGACCGCCGCGGTGCCCTGCCGGACGACCTGAACTGGAAGGCGCTGGCGGATCCCACCGTCACCACGGTAGTCTACATGCCCAAGCGTACCCTGCGCACCCTGCTGGCCCGGGCCGTGTCCGAGGGCCTGCCGCCCGCAACCCCGGCGCTCGTGGTGTTCAACGCCACGCGGCCCGATCAGGCGGTCGTGCGCGGGGAGGTCCGCGATCTCGCTGACCGGGTCGAGGCGGCCGGGCTGGAGGGGCCGGCCATCGTGATGGTGGGGGATGCATTGGGGCGGGGCGTGCAGGCGGCGCACGTCCCCGGCATCCCGCCCGCGGTTCTGGAAGCGGTGGAACGGGCGAGCGTCTGAGCCGCCGATTGCGATCGTCTGACTGCGCCTTTCCCTTCCCGGGACTGCCGCGGGATCAGGAAACGTGTGGTCTCGGTGGCATCCTGGAGCGTCGCGCGACACCGCCCCCACCCCTGTGAGGGGAGGCGGCGGCACTCGCATCGGCGTCAATCGCCCCGCGGACCTCAGCGCTGCTGCTGGGCCTGCTGCTGGATCAGCGGGGTGATGCGCCGCACCGTCACCCGGCGGTTCTCCCGCGAGGCGCTTTGCGTGTTCACCTTCAGGTATTGCTCGCCGTAGCCCTGGGTGGTCAGGTTCTCGGGCGGCACCTTGAAGTCGCGGGTCAGCACCTCGGCCACCGACTGGGCACGCCGGTCGGAGAGCGAGAGGTTGTCGACGTCGTTGCCGACCGCGTCGGTATAGCCCTCGATCAGGAAGACCTCCTGCGGGTTGCTCTGGACCGCCTGGTTGATCGCCGCCGCGATGGTGGCGAGGCGTCGGGCCTGATCGGGGGTGACCTGCCACGACCCGGTGTCGAAGGTGATGGTGTCGATGTCGACGCTGCGCATCCGTGCGCGCAGGGTCGGGCTGTAGCGCACCTGGTCGAGGGTGTAGCGCCGCTCGACCGGCGCGACCGGCGGGGCTGTCAGCGCCTCGTAGATCGCGCCCTCGTCGGCCGTCTCCGCCTCGACCACGTAGCGGTCGCGGGGGATGCGGATCTCGGGCGGCGGCAGCACGACCACGTCCTGCTCGATCGACCGCGGCGGGCCCGCGTAGGAATTGTCGATCAGCACCACCTCGCGCCCGTCCGGGCCGCGGCGGTAACGTCGCAGCAGCCGGCCGTCGTCGTCCACCACCGTGAAGACCTGATAGCCGCCGGGGCGGTCGATGATCGTCACCGTATCGCGGCCGCGGCGCTCGATGCGGGCGTCGCGGTCGAGCAGGCGGAAGCGCTCGGTCTCGTCGTGGCGGAGGAAGTAGCGGTCGTCGTCGCGCACGATCACGCGGCCGGGCTCGCGGATGATCACGCGGCCGTTCTCGTTGTACTCGCGCCGGGCGCGGCGGACGTCGTCGTAGCTGCGCACGTCGATGTCGCCGCGGCGGAAGCCGCCCGCGATAGAATCGGGCGCGTCGCGGCGATAGCCGCCGGGCAGGTCGCCGCGGTCGTCGACGCCGCGCCGGTCCGGATCACGGCGGTCGAAGTCCCGCCGATCCAAGTCCCGCCGATCCAAGTCCCGCCGGTCGACATCGCGGCCGTCCCTGCGGTCGAGGTCGCGGCGGTCCTGATCGCGCGGGTCACGCCGGTCGAAGCCACGATCGTCACGGATGTCGGGCGGCGCACCGGTTCCGCCGGGCACGAAGGGCCGGCCCGGCACGCCGGGCTGCTGATTCGGAGGGAGCGGCGCACCGTTCGGACCGGCGACGGGTGCATCCGGCCGGCCCGGTCCGCGTCCCGCAGCCCCGGGCGGCGTCTCGCCGGGGGCCGGGCGGCTCGGCTC
>JAEWKL010000014.1 GCA_023386115.1 Pseudomonadota bacterium | reverse complement strand
TGCAGCGGCTCCTGGGCAAGAAGACGAGGGAGACCGAGATCCTGCGCGAGGCGGTGGAGCGCGTCGCCGCCCCCAAAGAGCTGCCCTCGCGTGTGACCTCGTGGCCAGGGGACGGCCGGTGAGCGGTCGCTTCGGCATTGGGCGTCTCGCGCCCGCATCTGGCCTCCTCTCGGCAGCCCGTGGCGCGACGGCGGGGGCGCCCGCCCGCGCCTGACGTCGAGCTTCTGGCGGCGATCCCGGCTCTGAAGGTGCATGGCCTCCTGCTCCAGCGACACGCGGGCGGAGCCGAGACGCGTCGTCACGTGGGCAAGGTGGCGGTGGCGGTGCGCAACACGCGCTGGTGCTCGGACGGGCTGGAGATCGCGGCTGAGAACGGTGAGCGGGTGCGGGTCGCCTTCGCGCTGGCCTGCTGCGACCGGGAAGCGGTGAGCGACGTGGCGACCACATCGGGCCTCACGGGCGAGGATGTGCGCGACCTCATGGTGGCAGCCGTCGAGCATCGCTTCGGGCCGGTCAACCAGTTCCCGGTTGGCTGGCGCACGACAATGACCTTCACCCTCATCGCGCGCTGGGCTACCGCTCGCCGCGCGAGTTCATCGCCCGATCAATCCAGGAGGCCCTGTCCGGTCTTTAAGGGGCAACATCAGCCGACAGTTTGCGGGCACCGCCCGGCCGAGGCTGTTCCGACAGAGCCGCCTCCAGGCCCTCCTCCACGAAGCGGCGCTTGGTGCGGTAGATCGTCGAGCCGCTGAGACCCAAACTCTCGGCCATGCTGGCGTCGTCCACCCCCACGTCGGCGGCCAGCAGGATCTGAAACCGCTTGAGTCGACGGGCAGCGATCCGCCCGCCGCGCAACAGGGCCGTCAGCCGCTCGCGTTCGTCCTGGCCCAGGCACGGCTCTAGCAGTGGAGGCTCGGGGCTCGTAGGGAGCGTGGCTCCTCTTCTAGCGGAAATGAATATCTATGCTACATATTGCAGCTGAATGAGCATTTTGTATTTGAGATTGAGGCGTCTTAAACTTGCCTGCGGCGACGTAAATCTGAAATAATCAATTAATATTCAAGTGGTGACTTTGACAGGAATGGCTTCCGTCACGTTCGCGACCGGCCGGGGACCGCAGGCCTAGACAGCTCCCATGCATGTGTATGTCGCTCGGACCGCCTGTGTGGAGTGCAACACTGCGGGTCCGAGCCGGCCACGTCGTACCGGCCCCTCCAGAGAAGCAAAACGGGCCGCTGCGGGCGACCAAGGCGTCTCGGTAACGTTTATGGAGCCCAGTGGCTTGGTCGGGCAGGAGACAGAGGCTTCCAGCGACACTATATTAGAGCCCCCTAAATAATCGGGGCCCGACATTCCGGGACAGGAGCCGATGGACACTGCGACGCCCACCGACCTGATACGCCTCCAGGACAAGGCCGCCGACGCGGCCCGCCTGCTCCGCCTGCTCGCCAACGAGAAGCGGTTACTGATCCTGTGCCTGCTGGTCGCCCGCGGCGAGATGGACGTGTCCAGCCTCGCGGGGGAGGTCGAGCTCAGCCAGTCGGCCCTGTCGCAGCACCTCGCCAGGCTGCGCGAGGACGGGCTGGTCGCGTTCCGGCGAGAGAGCCAGACGCTCTATTACCGGCTCGAGGACCCCCGGGCCGCGCGGGTACTGGCGACCCTTAAGGACATCTTCTGCCCGGACCTCGGCTGACGGGTCTTCAGCCGCGGACGATCTCCGCCTCGAGTCCCGGGCGATCCGTCCGGTTGCGCAGCCGAAGGCTCAGGCCGCTCCGGCGGGACGCCATCTCGGCGATGGCGAGGCCGAGGCCGCTTCCCATCGCGCTCTTGTGGCGCCCACGGAAGAACCGTGTCGTGACGTGGGGCAATTCGTCCTCCGGAATGCCCGGTCCCTCGTCGCGAACGACGATGCCCCCACCATCTGGCCGCACGCCCCACGCCACCATGCCGGTCTCCATGTGCTGCACGGCGTTCTCATGCAGGTTCCGGACGGCGAGGCGGAGGCCCTCCGGGTCGGCCCGCAGCGTGTAGCCACGAAGTTCCGGATCGATCTGCGTTCGCACCGCGGTGGGCGTCCGCATGCCGTCCACGGTCTCGGACACCAGCGCGCCGACATCGACCTCCACGAGAAACGGCGCGTCACCCGCGGCATCGAGCCGGGCGGCGTCGAGCAACTGGCGGACGAGGCGCGTGGTCCGGTCGACGGCCGCCAGGATCTGGCGCAAGGCCACCTTCGCCACGTCCGGGTCGGTGGCGGCCATCGCGACCTGGGCCTGGACCTTGAGGCCGGCGAGCGGGGTACGGAGCTCGTGCGCGGCGAACGCCGTCACGTCCCGTTCGTGCCGGCGGGCCGATTCGACCTTGAGGAACAGCCCGTTGAGGGCGTCGGCCAGGGGGCGCACCTCCGCGGGCGCCTTCCCAACGTCGATGGCGCTCATGTCGTCGGCGTCGCGTCCCGCGAGATCGCGGGCCATCCGCCGCAAGGGGAGCAGACCCCGCCCGAGGCTCGCCCAGATCAACATCCCGAGCAGCGGCACCACGAGGAGCGCGGGTGCGACGAGGCCCATGATGAGGTCGGTGACGAGGCGCTCGCGCAGGCTCAAGCGGTCGCCGACCATCACGCGCACGCCCTTGCCCACATCCTCCAGCGTGAAGACCCGCCAAGTCTCGCCGTCGACCTCGCGCTGCGAGAAGCCGGCTGGCGCGTCGGTCAGGCGCCGCTCGGGGGCACCGCCCGACCGCGCGACCATCCGGCCGTCGAGGGACCAGATCTGACAGGAGAGCTGCCGTTCGTAAGGCGTCGGCGCCGGGATGGTCCCGGGCGCCCCATCAGGACCCGTGCCGCCGATCGCGCCCACCAGGGAGCCGACCATGCGGGCGGCTTCCTGCAGGCGGTTGTCGAGGACCTGCTCCACCTCGCGCTTCGAGCCGAGGTAGATCCAGGCGACCGCACTGAGCCAGATCAGGCCGGTGGCGAGGAGCAGGATGGCGAACAGCCTGACGCGCAAGGAGGTCATGCAAGGGTCCTCATGCAAGGGTCGTCATGCCGGTGCTCTCATGCGGTAGCCGAGGCCGCGCACCGTCTCGATGGCGTGGCGGCCGATCTTGGCGCGCAGATTGTGCACGTGAACCTCGACCGCGTTGCTCTCGACTTCCTCCTGCCAGCCGTAGAGGCGCTCCTCCAGCTCGGCCTTCGAGCGTAGCACGTCCGGGCGCTCCATCAGGGCCGCCAGCACCATGACCTCGCGCCGGGACACGGCGACCGCCACGCCGTCGACCGTGACGGCGAGGCTGCCGGGGTCGAGCCGGATGCCGCCGTGCTCCAGGATCGCCGCAGCCCGCCCCGAGGCCCGCCGGACGACGGCGCGGAGGCGGGCCGAGAGTTCGTCGAGGTCGAAGGGTTTGCCGAGGTAGTCGTCGGCGCCGCCATCGAGCCCGGCGATCCGGTCGGCGACCGCGTCGCGGGCGGTCAGCAGGACCACGGGCGTCCGGTCCGCCCGACGCCGCAGGCCGCGCAGCACGTCGAGGCCCGAGCCGTCGGGCAGCATCAGGTCGAGGACGACCGCCGAGAACGCGCTCGTGGCGAGCGCCGCCTCGGCATCGGCGCAGGTCGCGACGCAATCGACGGTCGCGCCGCCGAGGCTCAAGCCGGCTCGGAGCCCGTCCGACAGAATGGTGTCGTCCTCGACGACGAGGATGCGCATGCGTGTCTCTCCGTCCCGCCCCGCATCCTCCGGCCCAGACTTAAGCCTGGCTTAAGGTGCGTTTTCGACCTGCGGCGGGCCGATCCGAGCCCGGACCCCGCCGATGCCGAACATACTTGCCCACGTCATCCTCGCCGCCCTGCTCTGGGCAGGGTCCGCTTTGTGGTTGCCGGGGCAGTGCGGCGAGTTGGCCGCACGGCCGATGCCCTTCACCCTCGTGGCGACCCGCGCTGCCGACCTGTCACTGCGCCTGCGCTGGAGCATCGCCCCCGGCACCTACCTCTACCGCGACAAGATCGCCGCCGCCGATGCCGATGCCGATGGCCGCGAGCTTCCTCTGCGCACGACGCCCGGCGAGACCAAGGACGATCCGAATTTCGGGCCGACCGAGATCTACCACGGCACGGCCGAGGCCGTCGTGACGGCTGCGGCGCTCACCGGGGTGGTCGGCCTGCGCGTCACCTACCAGGGCTGTGCCGAGAAGGGCATCTGCTACCCGCCGGTCACCCGTGTCGTCGAGGTTCCTGCGCCCGGCCCGCTGAACGCGGCCGTGACGGCGGCTTTGCCTGCCGGCACGCCCCCGCCGGCTGAGCGGCCCGGGACGGAGAGCGGATTGCTCTCGGGCCCGCTCGCGGGGGTCCTCGCGACCTTCCTCGGGCTCGGCCTGCTCCTGGCCTTCACCCCGTGCGTGCTGCCGATGGTGCCGGTGCTGGCCGGCATGCTGGCCCGCTCCGGGGAGAGTCTCTCGGCCGGGCGTGGCTTCGTCCTGTCCGGTACCTACGTGCTCGCGATGGCTTTGGCCTACGGGACGCTCGGCGTGGCGGCATCCTGGTCCGGACGCAACCTTCAGGTTGCGCTCCAGACGCCGGCCGCGCTCGGGCTGCTCGCAGCGGCCTTCGCCGCCCTGGCCTTGTCGATGTTCGGTGCGTTCGACCTCGCGCTGCCGTCGGGCGCCGCCACCCGCCTGTCCCGCCTGAGCGGGCGCCGGCTCGGTGCGCTCGGCGGCGCCGCGATCCTGGGCTTCACCTCCGCGTTGATCGTCGGCCCCTGCGTGACCCCGCCGCTCGCCGCCGCCCTCCTGTATGTCGCCCGGACCGGGGACGTGACGCGCGGCGCCGCCGCCCTGTTCGCTCTCGGCCTCGGCATGGGCCTGCCGCTGATCCTGGTCGGGACGTTCGGGGCGGGGATCCTGCCGAAATCCGGCCCCTGGCTCGTCGCCGGCAAGCAGGCCTTCGGTGTCGTCTTCCTCGGCTTGGCGATCACGATGGTGTCCCGCCTCGTGCCGCCCGAGGCGACGCTCGCGCTCTGGGGCCTGCTGGCGGTCGGCATCGGCGTGTTCATCGGCGCCTTCGACCCGGTCGCGGCCAGGGTCGCGTCCCGGCTCGCGAAGGCCGCCGGCATCGTCGCGGTGACCTATGGCTGCGCCCTCATCGTCGGCGCCGCGGCAGGAGGGACCGACCCGCTGCGGCCGCTCGCCGGTCTCGGCCAAGGGCAGGCGACCCGCGTGGCGGAGACCCGGACGATCACCTCCGTCCCGGCGCTCGAGGCCGCTCTCGCGGAGGCGCGGGCCGAGGGCAAGCCGGTGCTCGTCGAGTTCGCCGCCGCGTGGTGCACGGTCTGCCGGACGAACGAGCGGACCGTCATGGCCGATGCCGGCATCCGGGAGCGGCTGAGATCGGTCTCGGTCATCCGTGCCGACGTCACACGGGACGACGCCGACGCCCGCGCCCTGATGCACCGTTTCGCGGTCGTCGGCCCGCCGACCCTGATCCTGTTGCGCCCCGACGGCGGCGAGGTCCGCGATGCCCGCACCGAGGGCGAGCTCACGGTCGAGGACCTGACGCACCGCCTCGCCCTCGTCGGCACCTGAGCCGCCCCTTCGACCCACTCCCATCCAAGAAAGACCGTCATGGACCGCAGGACCCTGCTCGCCCTTCTGCCCGCCGTCGCGCTCGCGCCCGCCCTGCTCTCGCTGCCGCCGCACACGGAGGAGGCTTTCGCCCAGGGTATCGATCCGAACGCCATCCTCAACGACCCGCAGGCACCGGTCTCCGGCAACCCAAAGGGCGACCTGACCATCGTCGCCTTCCTCGATTACAACTGCCCCTTCTGCAAGAAGGCCGAGCCCGACCTCCTCCGGCTGGTGAAGACGGACGGGCGCATCCGCCTCGTCCACAAGGACTGGCCGATCCTCGGCGACGCCTCGGTCTACGGCGCACAGCTCGCCCTCGCCGCGCGCTACCAGGGGCGCTACGACACCGTCCATGCGGCCCTGATGGGCATTCCGGGCCGCGGCATCACCAAGGAGCGGATGCGGCAGGCGGTCGAGGCCTCCGGCGTCGACGTGACCCGGCTGGAGCGGGACCGCATGGCGCTGGCCGGCGAGATCGCCGGTCTGCTCCAGCGCAACCTCGACCAGGCCGACGCGCTGGGCCTGCAGGGAACCCCGGTCTTCCTGATCGGCCGACTGAAGGTCGCTGCGGCGCTCGATTACGACGGCTTCAGGCAGGCGGTCGCCCAGGCCCGGGCCAAGGGTCCCGAGCGGGGACGCTCGTGATGCGGCGTCTCCTCCATCTTCCGGCCCTGATCGCGCTCGCCGCGGCGCTCGGCGCCTGTACCACCTCGATGGGGGCACCGGCCCCGGTCGCGGAGGCCCGGCCGCAGGTGCCGCGGGAGGCCTCGCGCCGCTACGCGGCGATCACCGACGAGCCCTTCCCGGTCGAGGCGGTCGATCCGCACGACCTCAAGGCCCGCAACGTCCGCCAAGTCGTCGCGTACCCGACGCGGGAGCCGCCCGGCACCCTCGTGGTCGACCCCCACCGGCGCTTTCTCTACCTCGTCATGGAGGGCGGCAAGGCGATGCGCTACGGGGTCGGCGTCGGCAAGGCCGGCTTCGAGTTCACCGGCGAGGCCACGGTCGCCCGCAAGGCGTCCTGGCCGCGCTGGACGCCGACCCCCGACATGATCCGGCGCGACCCGGAGCGGAACGGGCGCTGGGCCGGCGGCATGCCGGGCGGGGCGAGGAACCCGCTCGGGGCGCGGGCGCTCTACCTGTTCAAGGACGGCAAGGACACGCTCTACCGCATCCACGGCACGACGGAGCCGTGGAGCATCGGCGAGGCGGTGTCCTCGGGATGCATCCGCATGCTGAACCAGGACGTCATCGACCTGCATCGCCGCGTGCCCACCGGCACGAAGGTCGTGGTGCTGGGATCGCGGGGCACCGCCCACGCGGCACGGCCGACAGGGCCGGCGGCGACCGGCAGCCTCGGGAGCGGCGCGCCTGCCAGACCGCAGGGGGATGACGGTCTCGACCATGCGGGGCTCGACGGCCTGTCGCGCAAAGCCTCGGAAGCGCCGGCACCGCCGGGAGACGAAGGATTGGCGAATGACGAGGGTCTTTAGGGGGCTGGTGCTTGCGGTCGTTCTCGCAGCCCTGGGAGCGGCGCCGGTCCAGGCCGGCTCGGAGGCGCCGGCCGGGTACTACGCCGACCAGAAGGTCGTCTACCACAATGGTGGCGGCCACGACGGACCCGCCTATTTCCGGCGCCTGCTCGGCAACCTGCGCAACCACGTCGAGGCCGTCGGCAGGACGCATGTCGAGATCCGCGTGGTGAGCCTCGGCGACGGGGTCGCGCTGTTCCAGGCGGCCGCGGCCGACAAGGACCTCGCCGGGCGGATCGACGCCCTGAAGGCGGCGGGCGTCCAGTTCCTGGTCTGCGCCAACACCCTGCGGGAGCGCAGGATCGACCGCGGGACACTCTACGGCGTGACTGAGGACGACGTGGTGCCGAGCGGGGTCGCCGAGCTGGCGCGGCTGCAGGGCATGGGCTTCTCCTACATCCACCCCTGAACCGGCGCCGAGGGGCGTCGCTTCATCCATCCGTCAATTTCGAGGCCTTCTCGGAGGGCGTTGCGACGGTGGATGGGCCGTTCTCGCGCACCGTCGCACGCGTTCCGGGCCAGAGCGCCGCATACGCTCTTGTCAGAACATTAGAATATGCTAATTGAGATTTTACTAATGTTTTGGCTTGGCAGAGGACGCGTTCTCCGTGAGCCATCCGGGCATCGCCCGGACCGACGCCCGGGAGCGACCACGATGGATGTCTTCACGCCTGTCAGCGCCCTCGTCGGCGGAGCCATGATCGGCACCTCCGCCGCCCTGTTCCTCATCCTCATCGGGCGCATCGCCGGCATCAGCGGCATCCTTGGCGGCCTTCTCGCGCCGAAGCCGGGCGAGACACGCTGGCGGGCCGCCTTCCTGGCCGGGCTGGTCCTTGCTCCGCTCGTCTACGGCCTCGTCGCGAGCCTGCCGCCGGTGACCGTCGAGGCCTCGTTCCCGCTGCTCGCGGTCGCCGGCCTGCTGGTCGGGTTCGGGGCGCGCCTCGGCTCCGGCTGCACCAGCGGCCACGGCGTCTGCGGCCTCGGACGCCTGTCGCCCCGCTCGATGGTCGCGACCGTCACCTTCATGGCCGTCGCCATCCTGACCGTCCTCGTCACCCGTCACCTGACTGGAGCCTGAGTCGTGAGAACCGTCTCCGCCTTCGCCGCCGGCCTCCTGTTCGGCCTCGGCCTCCTCGTCTCCGGGATGAGCGATCCGGCCAAGGTCCTCGGCTTCCTCGACATGGCCGGCGACTGGGATCCGAGCCTCGCCCTGGTGATGGCGGGTGCCGTCGCGGTCTCGGCCCTGGGCACCCTGGTCGCGAGGCGTCGCGGCCGGCCGCTCCTCGCGCCAAGGCTGGACATCCCGACCCGGCGCGACCTCGACCTGCCCCTGGTCGCCGGTGCCGCGATCTTCGGCCTCGGCTGGGGCCTCGCCGGCCTGTGCCCGGGGCCGGCCCTCACGCTCCTGACGGTAGCGCCGGCACAGGCCGCGACCTTCGTGGCCGCCATGGTCGCCAGCATGCTGCTCGTCCGCCTGGTGCAACCGGCCGCCACCGAACCGGCGGCCGTGCAGGGAGCCGACGCATGATGCCCGGCCTGCTCACATCCGGCCTCGCGACCGGCTCGGGCGGGATCGTCGGGGCGGTCCTCGGCCTCGTCGGCGGGGGCGGCTCGATCCTGGCGGTCCCGCTCCTGACCTATGTCGTCGGCGTCGGCTCGCCCCACGTCGCCATCGGGACGAGCGCGCTCGCGGTCTCGGTCAGCGCGGCGGGCAACCTCGTCCCGCAATGGCGGGCCGGACGCGTGAAGTGGCGCTGCGCAGCGGCGTTCTCGCTCGCCGGCATCCTCGGCGCGGTCGCCGGCTCGACGGCCGCCAAGGCGGTCGACGGGAAGAGCCTGCTGGCCTTGTTCGGGGTGGTCATGCTGGTGGTCGGTGGCATGATGCTGCGCCGGCGGCGCGGCGAGGGGGACCCGGAGGTGCGCCTGACGAAGGGCAGCGCCCCGGTGCTCCTGCCGCGGCTCCTCGGCGTCGGCGTTGCGGTCGGTCTGTTCTCCGGCTTCTTCGGCATCGGCGGGGGCTTCCTCATCGTGCCGGGCCTGATGCTGGCGACCAGCATGCCGCTGCCGATGGCCATCGGCACCTCGCTGGTCGCGGTCAGCGCCTTCGGGGCGGCGACCGCCGCGAGCTACGCCGCTTCCAGCCTGATCGACTGGCCGGTGGCCGGCCTGTTCATCCTGGGCGGCGTGCTCGGCGGCCTCGTCGGTGCACGGCTCGGCCAACGTCTCGGCCGGCACAAGCGCGCCCTGACGGTCACCTTCGCCGGCCTCGTCATCCTGGTCGGCCTGTACGTCGTCATCCGCGGAGCCCTGCCGCTCCTCAGGGCGAGCACCTGAACCCGAGAGGAGGAGATTCATGTCGAACCAGACCGTCGGTCCCCTGCGCGGGCGCCCCATCGTGACCGGCTTCCACGACGAGCCGACCGGCAGCATCCAGTACGTCGTCGCCGACCCCGAGACGAAGCGTTGCGCCATCGTCGACCCGGTCCTCGACTTCGATTCGAAATCCGGCGCGACCGCCACCCGATCCGCCGACGCCCTGCTCGCCCACATCGCGCGCGAGGGCTACGCGCTGGAGTGGATCCTCGACACCCACCCGCATGCCGACCACTTCTCGGCGGCCGGGTACCTGCACGACCGCACCGGCGTCCCGACCGCCATCGGCGAGAAGGTCGTCGAGGTGCAGAAGCTCTGGAAGGGGCTCTACGGCCTGCCGGACAGCTTCCGGACCGACGGCTCGCAGTGGAACCGGCTGTTTGCCGACGGCGAGCGCTTCCGGCTCGGCAACCTCGACGCCGAGGTGATGTTCACGCCGGGGCACACGCTCGCCTCCATCGCCTACCGGGTCGGCGACGCCGCCTTCATCCACGACACGCTGTTCATGCCCGACAGCGGCTCGGCGCGGGCGGACTTCCCGGGCGGGAACGCGCACGCGCTCTGGCGCAGCATCCGGCGCATCATGGCGCTGCCGGACGACACGCGGCTGTTCACCGGACACGATTACCGCCCGGGCGGGCGCGCGGCGGCCTGGGAGAGCACGGTCGCCCGGCAGCGGGCCGAGAACCCGCACGTGGTGGAGACCCCGACCGAGGAGGCGTTCGTCCGGATGGGCGAGGCGCGCGACCGGGCACTGCCGATGCCGAAGCTCATCCTGCATGCGCTGCAGGTGAACATCCGCGGCGGGCGCCTGCCCGAGCCCGAGGCGAACGGTCGGCGTTACCTGAAGATCCCGCTGGACGCCCTCGAAGGCGCCGCGTGGGGCGAGTGACGGAGGCGACCAGGACGACGAAGAGCGCGAAGGACCTGGTGGCGGAGGCCAACCGCACAGTGACGACCCTGTCGGCCGAGGAGGCGCTGGCACGCCTCGACCGGCCGGATCACCGGAGCGGTCCACGTGCCGCGCGGCGTGCTGGAATTCCAGGCCGACCCGGCGAGCCCAACCCACAAGGCCGAGCTCGGAGGCGGCCGGACCCTGATCCTCGACTGCGCCTCGGGCAACCGCTCGGCCCTGGCCGCCAAGGCGCTCCAGGAGATGGGGCTCGCTCCGGTCGTGCACGCCGCGACGCTGACGGCGGCCCCGGACCAGGAGCACGTCGTCGCGCTCGGCTCCGTCATGGTGCTGACCGGCCGGCTGCCGCTCGCGCAAGCCCAGGCACTCCTGCTCGTCGGGGCGGAGGGCTACACCTCCGAGGAGGCCGCGTTGCGCATCGGCTGCCAGGTCGGGACAGTGAAGAGCCGGGTCAGCCGGGCGCGAGCCTTCCTCATCGCGAACCTGACGCCAGGGCTGCCTGGTCTCGGGCTCGCCGGCCTCTGAGACGTCACCCGCGACCACAAGCGGAGACGACATAATTTGTTTCGGTGCCTCCCCCCGCCGGGCCATGATGCGGAGTGGCCCGGATCCGATGCGGATAGCCTGCATTTCTGTCTGGCGGGGAGCCCAGGATGTTTTCGATTGCGTTTGGCGAGGTCGTAGGTCTCGGCGGCTGTCGGAGGTCCGGGGCTGGCGCGGTGGGACGGGTGGCCCTCGTGCTGCTGGCTGTCACCCTCAGCGGGAGTTTCGCTTGCGCGCAGCAGCCGGCTCGGTCGCCGGACGCGAACGCGACCTTCATCGAACCGACCGACGCCGCGCACCGTCACTGCTCCGGCGCGTGCCTGAAGAGCGGCTCCCTGCAATGGTTCTGCCGTCCTGAGCAGGCCTGTTCGCTCGATTGCGGCACGTCACCGCCGAAGATGCACTGCCACGACCCGCAGAAGTAGACACGCAACCTTTAAACTGCGTGCCACGCTGCATCACACGGCCTTGCCGACCAAGCTTCCTATGCCGGCGGTGACCGCCATGGCGAGTGCGCCCCAGAAGGCTACGCGCGCCGTCGCCTTTGGTACCGCTGCTCCCCCCGCGCGCGCGCCGAGGGCACCGAGGACGGCAAGGAAGACGAGCGAGGCGCCCGAAACGGTGTAGACGGTCAGGTTCGCCGGTGAGACCAACGCCACGACGAGCGGCAGCGCCGCCCCCGCCGAGAAGGTGGCGGCTGAGGTCAGGGCGGCCTGGACAGGCCGGGCCGTCGCGAAGTCCGAGATGCCGAGTTCGTCCCGGGCATGGGCTCCGAGGGCATCGTTGGCCATGAGCTGCTCGGCGACCTGCACGGCCAGCACGTGGTCGAGCCCGCGGTCGACGTAGATCCGCGCCAGTTCCTCCTTCTCGGCCGCCGGGTCGTCAGCGAGTTCCCGGCGCTCGCGAGCGAGGTCGGCTTGCTCGGTATCGGCCTGGGAACTGACCGAGACGTATTCTCCTGCCGCCATCGACATCGCGCCGGCCACGAGCCCGGCGCACCCCGCGACCAGCACCTCGCCGGTCCCGGCCGCGGAGGCGGCCACGCCCACGATCAGGCTGGCGGTCGAGACGAGACCGTCATTGGCCCCGAGCACGGCGGCGCGCAGCCAGCCGATGCGGTCGATGAGATGCCTCTCGGCGTGGACGGAGCGCATCGGGGTCAGGAACTCCGGGTAGCAGGCGCGGCGAACCGCATCGTGCCGCTTGTCATGGTGTATCCCTATCACGGCAGCATGAAGCAGGGCCGCTGCCGGCGGAAGGGAGGAGCCGTCGGCGGCGTCACGGTCCGGGACCGGTCCTCATCTCCGGTCCTTCGAAGCCCCCCGGATCCCGTGCCAGCAGGCGCAGGCCCCTGGCTGTGAGGAACCATAGGCCCACGGCATCCCGTCCGTCCCTGGCTGGTCGCCGTGGCCTGATCAGACCGTGGTCGAGAAGCGACCGGATGGTGCGCATCTGCCAGGGCTTGAGCGCGGTCAGCGGGCCTTCGTCGTTCAGCCGACGCAGCGTCGCCTGCTGGCCCGGCGACAAATCATGCCAGATCGTTGGTCGCTTCCGCTCGCTCATGTGCTGCCATCGGCGCAGCCTCGGTCCGGCCGGGCCCCGGGGGCCGTGCCACGTCGGCAGGTCCCTGGGGGCGGTCTTCACGGCTTGCCCTGCCCCGGGTTATGGCTCTGTCCCGGGTTCTGGTTCGGACCCGGCTGTCCCTGAAGATCGATAGGCTTGTTGTCGTTGAGGTCCCACCCGGTATTCGGGTCGGTTCCGGTCCGCTGGAGCTGGGCGCGCATCTGCCACTGGTACTTGGCGATGCCGTGCTCCACCTCCTGCAGCAGGTTGGAGGTGGTCGGGTCGACCTCCTCGGTCGCCTTGATCGCGGCGTGCACCTCCTCCCCGACGCGTTTGTAGGCGTTGGTGAACCAAGCGAGGATCTGGGCGTCGTCGAGGAAGCCGCCCGGAATTTCCGGGACGCCCGACGTTCTCACGATGGTGTTGGCCCGACCGTCCGCCGAGGCGCCGACGGCGAGCAGCCGCTCTGCGATGGTGTCGGCGTATTTCGAGAGGCCCTCGTAGTGCTCCTGCAGCAGGAGATGCAGCGGATAGTACAGTGTGCCGGATGCGTTCCAGTGCGCCTGCTTGGCCTGGAGCTGGAGCTGCTGCAACTCCGTGAGCGTCTGCTGCAGGGCGGCGATGTCCTTCTTCACTCCGTCCTCGCCGGCGCCGAGATCGATGACCGGCTGGCGGCTGATCTCGTTCGTCGGGAAGGCGCCGAGCGGCTGCCGGCTGGTGACCTGGGTCTGCGAGGACTGGCGGACGCCGTCGGTCCGCGCTCCCGCCGATGCCTGCGGGTCTGCCACGGCCCCTGTCCGGTCGGCCTGAGCAAGCTGCATCCGGGCGAAGACCTGAGTGGCGGAGGGTGCCGCGCTCCGGGCCTGCGCGACGGCGGCCTCGCGGGCGAAGGCAGGCGAGAGGGCCGTCGAGACGAGAAGCAGTCCGATCGCGAGTGACTGGATCGAGCGGGTCATCAGGAACCTTGGGTGAGCAGCGAGGACGAAGAAGATGCCGGCGGTGCGATCCGGCAGACGAGGACGAACGAGGCCCACCCGACGTTCCTGAATGACATCGAATTTAAGGTCCGGTGGTCTCCCGTAAGGTGGTGTCGGGCCCGATCATCGCTCATGAACAGGAGGAGATGTTGGATCGGTTTCTGGACTTCGTCCGTTACCGAGACTTCGATCCGGGTCGGGGCCCGGGCCCAGCCGCCGACGAGAGCCGATCCGTGACTGCTGCTTTCCGCTACGAGGTGACCCTGGCCACGCGAGAGGGCGTGCGCGTTCTGACGGCTCAGGCCGAGCGCGAAGTCGCGCTGATGGCCGAGTCGGTGCTGCGCCGCTACGAGGGTGAGACCCTCGCCATCGGCTTCACGGTCGTCTGCCCGGAGCCCGGCGCGCGCCAGCGGATCGTTTCGTATCTCAGGGACCTGATGCTGGAGCTGAACGGGGACCGGAATTGCGCAACCCTGCTTCCAGGTCGCGGGCTCTCGCTATTCCCGTGACCGGGTTTCGTGCCTGTCGGGTTTGGATCACGGGGCGCGGCAGTCCATCGCTCCCGCAGCCTCGATCACGCTGAGAGCCCTGCGCCGGACCTCGAGGGATGCGCTCGGACTGTCGGACAGCGCCGCCGCCTCGCGCTTGAGGGTCACGTCGCAAGTGCACGAACTGTAGCCGGCGGCGTCGTAGCAGGCGTCGTGACGCATGCAGGCGGCATCGAGGTCGTCGGTCGGGGGTAATCCCTCTCCGCGCTGCCCCTTCCCACAGTAGTTGCCGTGGAAGAGTTCCTTGCCGGCCACGACGCGGCCGAGGTCGCCCTTCGGCTGCGCCGGCGGTTCGGCGCGGCCGCCGGGGTTGAGGTCGTTGGCTGGCCCGCCTGCCTTGGAGCCCGAGATGCGCAAGGCCTTTGGGATACCGGACTTGCCGCCGGGCTCGTTCAGGGCCTCGCCGCCGTGCCCATTTGGATCGGAGAGCGGCGGAGGCGGCCCCTGGCGCGGCTCGTCCGCCTCGACGGATGCCGCAGGTACGTCCTGGACGCCCTGGGCGAGGACCGGATGCGGGCAAGCCCCGAGCAGCAGCACGAGCAGGGCGAGAAAAGATGGTCTCAAGGACGGCTCCCGGATCAGCGGTCCCCTCAACTCGAAGCTCGGCATTTCCGTTCCGAGGATGTTCCCGTCACGGTGATGGGCGAAGTGCTCGCATGCCTGCAAACCCTTCGCTGGTCTTTAGATTGCCAAGCTGAAGGACCAAAGCTCTAGGCTTTCGGACGCGCCGGTCCGCAGCACGAGATGGGGAGGGCGGCCGGGTCACCGCCCTGCGCTGCCTTGACGACCTCGGCGCACAATTCCGGGCGACCACCGCAGCATTCATCGAATAGGTGCCCGCTCCGCTGCAGCGACCCTGTCAGGGTCGGTGGCGGCCAGTGCCGCACGAGGGGTCAGCCGACAGGATCGGAACCGAATTGGCACGCCGGCCATTCCTGGCCCCCGATCCTGGTACAGGAGACCACCATGCGTTCGCTCGTCCTCGCCGCCATCGCTGCCGCCGCCCTCGCCGGTCCCGCGTTCGCCAAGGACGAGGCCCCGCCGCCGCCCGCCACAGTGAAGTTCGCGCCGGTCCCAGGTGACGCCGTCCTCAGCTACAACCTCATCGGTCTCAACGTCGTCGACGGGTCGAACGCGAACGTCGGCGAAATCAAAGACCTCGTCATCGAGAAGGGCAGGTTGACGGGCTACGTCCTGTCGGTCGGAGGCTTCCTGGGCATGGGCGAGCACTACGTCGCCGTCGAGCCCTCGTCTGTCGCACTGACCTACGACGAGGGCGCCAAGAAGTGGAAGGCATCCATCAACGCCACAAAGGACCAGCTCAAGGCTGCGCCCCAGTTCAAGTACGAGGGCAAGTTCAAGCGCTGACCGCGAACGCGATCCAGGGCCTGTCGCAATCTCCGTTCGATCAGGATGCGGCCACGCATTGCAAGATCTGTTGCGTAGGTGAACCCCTGATGAACAACCTGGGTAGTGGTAGGTGCGAGTGCTTCGGAACCGAATACCGGTATGGCACGTTCATTAGACAATCGTCGAGATGGAGAAAATCTTTGAAGAAGCTTGCTTTGACACTTGCGGCTGGCGCGGCCTTGATGGGCGTTGGAACCGCCGCCCAGGCGCACGAGTGGGGCAGTGGCTACGGGTACGGCCATGGCCCAGGTTACGGCCATTCGCGGGTGATCGTCCGCGAAGGGTACCGCGACGGGTACCGCGGCATCGGCTTCCGCCACCGCGACTGGGAGCGCCCGGGCGTGCGCGTGATCGAGCGCCGGGGCTACGGTTACGGTCACCGCCGCGACTGGGACGACTGAGCCGTCGTTGCATCGAAAGCGAGAGAGGGGCGCCCGCGAGGGCGCCCTTTTAATGCGGACAAGGACGGCCTCGACCGAGATCGGCCCTGCTGGCTTCCGGAGGCTGAGCGAGACCGCCTGTAGCTTTGAACCTCCTCAGGCATGATGCCGAACGGCGCTTCGCCGGACTGCCTTACGCCCCTGGGCGGCACAGGTTGCTCCCCGTGACCGCCTGAACGCCCAGCGACCGTCAGGTCGCCGCGTCGCCGCCAAGCGTCCCGCTTCCGGACCGTCGGTCGGTTGTGACGCAGCAGCCGCCGTCAAGCTTCCTGATGGGGCGGCCGGCAGCGGTGCGCTGGCGCAGCTTTTCCCAGAGTCCTACGCCCCGGCGGCGCTCAGTGGTGTGCCATCAGCATCCAGAGGGCCATGGCGACCATCATCACGTTCTCCGTCAGCGAGACGAAGCCGAGCGGCACCTTGCTCGCCCCACCGACGCAGGCGCACTTGATCTCGCGCTTGTCGACGTAGACCGCCTTGAACACCGAGACCGCGCCGACCGTGCCGATGAACAGGGCCACCGGGATCGAGATCCAGTTCAGGGCGCCCGCCACCATCAGGACGCCGGCGATGCCCTCCAGGAACGGATAGGCGTAAGCATAGCGCACCCAGCGCTGCCCGAGCAGATCGTAGCCCAGGAACATCGACGAGAAGGTCTCGGTGTCCTGGAGCTTCAGGAGGGCGAGCACGCACATGCTGAAGGCGATGAACCACTCCGCCGCCCGCATGGTCAGCGGGGTGCCGTAGACGGCGTAACTTGCCGCCAGGGCCATCAGCGCCGTCATCGAGAACACCGCGATGACGGGCCTGTAGGTCGTGGCGTTCGGGTCGTTGGCGGCCTTGCCGAAGTGCCGTTGCAGGTCGTCGAAGCCGCCGACCCGCTCGCCGTCGATGAAGGTCTGGGGCGTGCTCTCGACCCCGTGCTCGGCCTTGAAGGCGTCGGTCTGCTCGCGGGTCGTGAGCCAGCGGTCCTCGACCGAGAACCCCTGGCGTTCCAGGAGGTCCTTGGCCTTCAGGCCGTAGGGGCAGACATGCTGGGGTATGACCATGCGGTAGAGGGTCGCCTTGCGGCCGGCGGTCGCTTGCATCGGAAGCTCCAGATCGGAGGCTGGACCGGTTCCGCCCTGCGCGCTCCCGGTTCGGAACGGCGGACGGGCCCGGTCGTCGAGGGTTGCGGACTGTTGTGAACCTTCCCATCATAGGAAGGTCAATACGGGGAAGCGCGCCGCCATGAACATCGGCCAGGCCGCCCGGGCCTCCGGGGTCTCGGCCAAGATGATCCGCTACTACGAGAGCATCGGCCTCGTGCCTCCGGCCGACCGACGGGACAGCGGCTACCGGGACTACGGCGCCTCCGACCTGCACCGGCTCGGCTTCATCCGGCACGCCCGCGACCTCGGCTTTTCCCTGGAGCGCATCAGGATGCTTCTCGGTCTCTGGAGCGACCCCGGCCGGAGCAACGCCGACGTGAAGGCCATCGCTGAGGCGCACGTCCGGGAGTTGGAGGAGCGCGCCCGCCAACTCAACGAGATGGCCGACGCCCTGCGCTCCCTGGCCGACGCCTGCGACGGCGACGGACGTCCGGACTGCCCGATCATCGCCAGCCTGGAGACCGGATCGGATGTCCCGGCCTGCCGCCCGAACCCCGCTTCGACGGCGCCGGAACCCCCGGCGCCGCGCGGGAAGGCCCGCACCAAGCGTTGAGGATGGGGCGGGCCCCGTCCCCGACGTCCGGACGGCCACGTCACATCTTCATCGACTTGCCCATCCCCTCGCAGCAGCCCTTCTTGCCGCTCTTCATGGACATCGACGCCATCGGCTTGGCGCACATCCCCTTTCCGGACTTGCCGCAGCACCCGGCCGCCATGGCCGGGGTCAGCGAGAGGACGAGGAGGGCGGCAGTGGCGGTCACGAGGCGCTTCATGTTCGTTCTCCTTGGACAATTCGATTGCGACCCAGCGTTCCCGGAGGCTGGTTCGGGGCCTACTTCGCGTTGTTCTTGAGCCAATCCTCCATCTCGGAGATCTCCTTCTCCTGGTCGTCGATGATCTTCTGGGCCATCGCCTTGGTTCCGGCGTCCTTGGCGTGCGCCAGCGCCACCTTGGCCATGGCGACCGCGCCCTTGTGGTGCGGGATCATGTGCGTGCGGAAGTCGACGTCGGCGTTGCCGGTGTAGGGGACGTCCATGTCCTTCATCATCGCCATGTCGGCGGCCTTGAACTCCTTGGTCGAGGCGTTGTCCTTCGGGTTCGGCTTCATCGAGCCCATGCCCTTGCCGGACATGGAGCCGTGATCGTGCATGCCCTGGGCGGCGGCCGGGCCGGCGAGACCGGCCGACAGGAGGGCGACGACGGCAAGGGTACGAAGGTCGGTCATGGGCTTTCCTCTCTCGGAGGGGATCAGTTGAACTTGCCGCTGGCGGTCGCGCCGCCGGGGCCGGTGAGTTGCACGGCGCCCTTCGGACTCGCGCCGAGGGCGGTCGCGGCCGTGCCGGTGAGGGATTTGTCGTCGGCCGGCTCCAACTGAACGCGGGCCGGCTTGCCCCCTACGACAAAGATGGCCGTGCCCTTGAAGACCGTGGCCGGGACCGGCTTCTGGCCCTCGTCGGACAGGAACACGTCCACGATTTCGCCCTTGGTGACCAACTCGACGTGGAACTTGCCGGCGTCCGTCACCCGGCCGCCGTGCTGGCCGGAGGTTTCGTGGGCGCACACGGTCGTGGCGGCGAGCAGGCCGGCGATCCGGCAGGCGTGGCGCTCCAAGAGGCCATACTTCTCCCGGATCCCGTTCACCGCCTGCCGGCGCCGCTCCGGGGCTACAAGTGTCCCGCTGCGACGTCCGCCAGCACCTGCTTTTCCAGGGACAGATCAGCCACGAGCCGGCGCAACCGAACGCCTTCGCGTTCAAGATTCTTCATCTTCTTGGCTTGATCGACTTGGAGGCCGCCATACTCCTTGCGCCGGCGGTGACCATTCTGCTTGGAGATCTCAGCTTCCTTGCTCGCGAGCGCCAAGTTCTTGCCGTGTGCTGTTTGTACCTCGATCTGACGCAGCTTCAGCACAACCTGTTCTGCACTCGTTTCCTGACCTCGCCGCAGCTCCTACTCCTCCGGTCCAGGCTGATCCTCTCAATCAGCCCGATCCGAGGTCAACCGGTCAGGTCACAACGATGCAAGGACGCGCGCGTCAGATGGGGGATTGTTGCCTATAGCGCGTAGAGGCGATCATCGAGCGGAAGGGGAGTGTGACGTCGAGAACAAACAATACCCATCTCGTCTAACCCGACAATGCCGTGGATTTCCGTTCGCTCAACCCATCTTGTCGTCCTCGGCTGGATTTCACTTCTTACATTTGGTGAAGGCGTTGGGATTGATGCCGTAACACGCGACGAGTTGCCTCAAGCTGTCCTGACGATGCAGGAACGTTCGACGGATTGCCGCAGTCGTCGTGGCGCTGCCATGGTGAACCTGGCCACAGCCCATCCTTCCACTCGCGCACGAAGATTGTAACTTCAATTTCTGTGATCAATCAGACAGAAGATGAATGATTGCCAATTAGGTTGATAGTCGCTGCCCTGCACAGAACGCCATTCCATTATTGCTCGACCAGCGCTCATGGCTTCTCATGCAGCTTCTAACAGTGGAAGCTCGCCTCGCCGATGAGCCTCGACGCACGAGACAGCCCACTCAAGAGCCTTCTCAGGTGCCGCGAAGGTTAAGGAGGCGCCCGCGTGCTGGCATGGGCCGAAGGCTGCTTCTAAGCACCAACGCCCCCAGAGCGTGACGTCAAGGTCTTCAGCACGCTCGATGCGGACCACGACAGCAACCAGTTTTTCGTCGACGAACAAGAGATAACCCTGCTGGTCAGGGCTCGCGGTGTTCACCAGAAGGGGCTCACACTTGGTGGTGCGTGCGGTCATGGGCCTGCCTACAATCTATCAAACGCGCACTGTCTTATTGTGGACGCTTTGCCGCGAAACTAACAAATGATGAAAAATTGGCCAAAGGTACGAGAACTCGGCTCACCCAAGGCGGCGGCAAGCTCACGATCTCAGCGGAAGCGTCACCAAAAGCGTATCGGTCATCGGCTTGTCGCCGCATTGGAGATTATCCGTAGTCTATTAGGCGCATGTTTATGGTCAAGATGCGAGCGTGGCATCGCGATCTAGCGCATCATGAGATTTCTGAGGCAAAAATAAGATCGTGCCCATGCAATATGCGAAACTCTCGCCGTCCGCCGAGATTGATGTTTCTCGCAATTCCAAGCCACAAGCTGTATCGGTACGCGCTTAGGAACGATACGGGAGACGATGTGTTATTGTATATCTGTCCGCCACCTTAGCTGGAAGGGCGATTTATGGGCATGATACTGTTCCTGATCCTTGCTTGCGGACTTCCCGGGCTGATTCTGCTGTACCTTCGCCAGCGCATTCCGGACATCGCATGGGCGGGACTTGCGGTCGAGTCTCCGAAGCATGCAGCACCATTCAAGCCCAGTGAACGGCGTGAGGGCTATCTCGGCGGCGCAACAGCCGAAGGCACCACTCGTCAAAACTCAACCGAAAGCTTGTCCGTCCATGGCGCCGATATCGAACATGGATTGACAAGCAACACTCTCCGCACCGATGCCAAAGAGCAGGGGGCGGCAGGTACAAGTCATGACGGCAGCGCCTCCGGTCGCGAGCCGGACAAATCCATCTCACTGGCAGAAATCTCATGCAGTGCTGGCTTCCGTCCGACCTCATGAGTGCGTCTCTCTAGACAGCAGCAGGCCGATCCCAAATTCTAGGTCTTGGCGGCCGGCCGGCACCATCACCGGTGAGCGGCATTCGATCAGTCTGCGTCGGAGCCGGTCGCGGCAAGATAGACTCGATATTCGCCGGCGCGAAGCGGTTCAGGCTGCATCGGGTAGCGTCCCGAAGTCTGGGATAGTCTCCGACGCAGGACGCAGGACGGCTTTCAGCTGCGCGAAGGCCGCATCGATGGAGACGAAGTCGGGCGAGCAGGCCGGGGATGGAGCAGCCGGGCCCCCACCGCCTCGATTTGATCTGCGACGCCGATCGTGTGGGCCGGCAGGTTGTCCATGACGCTCGTGTCGCCGGGCCGGAGCGTCGGTGCGAGCCCATCGGCTCGGGTGCGATGGGGGCCCTCGCAGGCGAAGCGCCCGCACCAATGACGGGCGCTCGCCAGACCGACCTCGACGCGTCGGGCGGCTCGGCGTCGCGACGCACCGGCCCCGAGGGCTTGGACCACCCGCTGATGCAACGCGATGGTCCCGGCTGAGAAGCTCGGCACTCTCCGTCGCCGACGAAGTCATCGTCCTGCCAGAAACCTGATTGCACTCGGACGTCGACTTAGATAAGAGTGATAGATATTACCAAGCATTTATTGTTATAAAATTCGTTATTAATAGGTATCGTCTCACCAATTATTATTTAACGTCATTACATTCATATTTTATCATTCTACAAAGATATTGAACTTCATATCGTGCACGGTTTCATGATCCTGCAAAATTCCATCGTGCTCGGTCACCACGAAGGTGTCTACACAAAGGTATCGCCTTCAGGGTACCTTGCGCACGGCTTCAGCCTGATCCACCAAACTCGCTGATGAGTCCCTTGTTTGGGTCAAGACCACTTCCGTTCAGCCGCCGCCGCTGCCACCGCCACGTCGCAACTCACACCAGCGGCCCTGATCCTCGTACCCTGCGTAGCAAGCTGCCACACAGGCTCCCGCCATGAATTTCAACGGGGGCTTGCAGCTTAATCGAAAATCTTCTTGTGCCTGACTGCTGTTGCCATTCAGTATCATCAGAGCACTGGCGAGCGCCAGCAGAACAGCTTGAAGAGCTAGGCACATCGAATCCTCCTGCAGGCATTCACCGGATTAACGAGCGGAAAATGTCACGTAGCACCGGGCATCTTGTCAATCAGGTTGTCGAGATTGATTGAATAGTCCCCTGTCACGAGAGCGATATCAGCCAGGAGGAGCGATATGGCGGTCTTGAAAGGTCTGTGGCCGACCGTCGAGCGGCCGTGGCAGCCCGGAGAGCGGTCCCGGGAGTGGTGCGATCCTGCCGTTCAGCATCCCTCCGCTGAGCCGCCGCCATCCACTCTCCGCACTCGTCCAGACGATCAATCTGAGCGGATCTTCTACCAATCTCTCAATGATACCTTTCTCTCAATGATCCCCTCGCGCCTCGGCACCGACGCCCGCTCGGTCTGAGCCGGTGTCTTCGAACCGGGCCGTTCGAAGGCGCGGCGGCATCATGAGTTCATGTCCATTACTATAAAAGTTGCCGTGATTGTCATTGCCCCGATATTCGGACAAGAGGGCGCCCCATCGAACGCCCAGCCCCGCCATCCGACCCGGATCACCCAGCCTCGGTTTTCGGCCCGGACCTCGTCACGCCCGCTCGCTCCGCCCATCCTGGGCACATGGCCCGATGGGCCGCGTCGGCCTATGACGGGCGAGAGCGGAGATCCGGCGCGGCCGGGGAGGGGACACGCATGAGATTGATGGCGCTGGCGGCCCTGTGGCTCGGGCTCGGCCCGGCTCTCGCCGGGGAGGACGTCGCCGGTCAGGACTTGGCGCTGCCGACCCTCGATTACGCCAACACGCGCTACTCGGAGCTCGACCGGATCACGGCCGGGAATGTCGGCGAGCTGAAAGTGGCCTGGACCTATTCGACCGGGAGCTTGCGCGGGCACGAGGGCGCGCCCCTCGTCGTCGGCCACGTGATGGTCGTGCATACGCCGTTCCCCAACACCGTCACCGCCCTCGACCTCGATCAGGACGGCAAGATCCTGTGGCGCTACGCGCCGCGACAGGAGGCCGGGGTCGTCGCGGTGATGTGCTGCGACACGGTCCATCGCGGCCTCGCCTACAAGGACGGCCGGATCTTCCTGCAACTCGCCGATACGAACGTGGTCGCGCTCGACCTCGAGACCGGCCGGGTGCTGTGGTCGGTGCGAAACGGCGATCCGGGCAAGGGAGAGACCAACACGGCGGCGGTGATGCCGGTGGGGAACAAGCTGATCGTCGGCCTGTCGGGCGGCGAGTACGGGGCGCGCTGCCCCATCACCGCCTACGATCAGGCGACGGGACGGCGCCTGTGGCGCGCCTTCGCCACCGGGCCGGACGACGAGATGCTGGTCGATCCCGAGGCGACGACGGAGCTCGGCCGCCCGATCGGCAAGAATTCGTCGCTGAAGAGCTGGGAGGGCGAGCAGTGGAAGACCGGCGGGGCCTGCGCCTGGGGCTGGTTCTCCTACGATCCGGAGCTGAACCTGATCTATTACGGCACCGGCAATCCCTCGACCTGGAACCCGGCCCAGCGCCCGGGCGACAACCGCTGGGCGACGGCGATCGTCGCCCGCGACGCCGAGACGGGCATGGCGCGCTGGGTCTACCAGATGACGCCCCACGACCAGTGGGACTATGACGGCGTCAACGAGATGATCCTGACCGAGCAGGAGATCGGCGGGCGCCGGCGCCGGCTCCTGACCCATTTCGACCGCAACGGCTTCGGCTACACCCTCGACCGCGAGACCGGCGCGCTGCTGGTGGCAGAGAAGTTCGATCCGAGCGTGAACTGGGCGAAGCGGATCGACCTCGATCACGCCTCCCCGACCTATGGCCGCCCGGTGGTGGACGAGCGCTACGCCCCGGGAGCGGCCGGCGAGGACGAGACCGTGACGGGCATCTGCCCCGGGGCGCTCGGCGCCAAGAACCAGCAGCCCGCCGCCTACTCGCCGCGCACCGGCCTGTTCTACGTGCCGACCAACCACATGTGCATGGATTACGAGCCGTTCCACGTCACCTACACGCCGGGACAGCCCTATGTCGGCGCGACGCTGACGCTGCATCCGCCGCCGGGCACGGAGCGCACGGGCGCCTTCATCGCCTGGGACAACCTGTCGGGCCGGATCAAGTGGTCGATCCCCGAGCCGTTCTCGGTCTGGTCGGGGGCGCTCGCGACGGCCGGCGGGGTGGTGTTCTACGGGACCCTCGAAGGATACCTGAAGGCGGTCGATGCCGAGACCGGCCGGGAACTCTACCGCTTCAAGACGCCGTCGGGGATCGTCGGCAACGTCACGACCTACATGCAGGGCGGGCGGCAATACGTGGCGGTGCTGTCCGGCATCGGCGGCTGGGCCGGAATCGGGCTCGCGGCGGGCCTCACCGACCCGGCCGAGGGCTCGGGCGCCGTCGGCGGCTATGCGGCACTGTCGCACTACACCGCCGCGGGCGGACAGCTCACGGTCTTCGCCCTGCCGGAACACTGACCAGGAGTCTCTTCGATGCGGGTGAGAATCGCGCTCCTGTGGCTGCTCGCGGCGCCGGCCGCCCTGGCGCAGACGCCGGACGACGCCGCCATGGCGTCCTGCCTGCCCGGCCTCGTCGCCCGGGCGCGGGAGCAGGGGGTGGCGCCGTCCCTGGCGGAGGCGCAGCTCTCCGGGCTCACCGCCGATCCGGAGGTGCTGGCGGCGACCGGCAAGCAGGCGGAGTTCGAGAAACCGGTCTGGTCCTATCTCGATTCCGCCGTGAGCGAGGAGGCGGTGACCGACGGCCGGGCAAAGCTCGCCGCGGAAGCGAGCCTGCCGGCGATCGAGGCGGCCTATGGGGTCGACCGGCACGTGCTGCTGGCGATCTGGGGCATCGAATCGGGCTATGGCAGCGTCCTGACCGATCCCCGCAAGGTGCGGCCGGTCCTGCGCTCGCTCGCCACCCTGGCCTGCGCCGGAGGCCCGCGGGTCGCGACCTGGACCGAGGAGCTGGTGGCGGCCCTGCGCATCCTCGATCTCGGCCGCACCACGCCGGAGCGCCTCACCGGCTCCTGGGCCGGCGCGATGGGCCACACCCAGTTCATGCCGACGACCATTCTGCGCCACGCCCTCGACTTCGACGGCGACGGGCGGGCCGACATCTGGACATCGGCCCCGGACGCGCTCGCCTCGACGGCGCAGTACCTGCGGACCTTAGGGTGGCGCCCGGGCGAGAGCTGGGGTGGCGAGGTCTCGCTGCCGGTGGGCTTCGATCACCGCCTCGCCGACGAGACGACGGCGCGGTCGCTCGCGGAATGGCGCGGCTTAGGCGTCATGCCCGCCGGCCGGGCGATCGGGGCCGACACCGACACGGCCCGCCTGGTGCTGCCGGCCGGGGCGCGGGGACCGGCCTTCCTGCTGCGGCCGAACTTCCAGGCGCTGCTCGGCTACAACGCCGCCTTCTCCTATGCGCTGGCTGTCGCGCATCTCTCCGACCGGCTGCGGGGCGAGCCCGGCTTCGTGCAGGCCTGGCCCCGGGGCGACCGACCGCTCAGCGTGGAGGAGCGGCGGGAGATCCAGGCCGCCCTCGGGAAGAAGGGGTATCTGGTCGGCGCGGTCGACGGGCGGATCGGTCCGCGCAGCCGTGCGGCGATCCGGGCCTGGCAGGCGGCTGCCGGGCTGGTGCCGGACGGCTATGCCGACGCCGCCCTTCTCGACCTCCTGCGCGGCGGCCCATGATTGGCAGTCCATGATTGGCAGCCCATGATTGCTTGCCTCCGGATTCTGCGGAGGCGCCCGGCGCATCAGCGCCGGAGCCCTTTCGGGCTCGCCCCGCTCCCTCGCACGGTCCCGTGCGAGGG
>JAEWKL010000048.1 GCA_023386115.1 Pseudomonadota bacterium | reverse complement strand
CTACGTGACGCTCGAACCCTGCTCGCATCACGGCCGCACCAGCCCGTGCGCCGACGCCACCATCGCGGCGGGCGTCGCCCGGGTGGTGAGCGCGATGAACGATCCCGATCCCCGGGTCGCCGGGCGCGGCCATGCGCGGCTGGCTGAGGCCGGCATCGCCGTCTCGGTCGGGCTCCTCGGGCCTGAGGCCGCGCGCGACCAGCGCGGGCACGTGACCCGGATCCTCCACGGCCGGCCGGCGGTCTTCCTCAAGCTCGCCCGCACGGCGGACGGGTTCGCGGCGGGCGGGGAGGGGCGGCTGATGATCAGCGGTCCGCGGGCCAATGCCGAGATCCACCTGCAGCGGGCCCATTGCGACGCGATCATGGTCGGCGTCGGCACGGTGCTGGCCGACGACCCCGAGCTGACCGTGCGCCTGCCCGGGATGGCGGCGCGCTCGCCGCTGCGGATCGTCCTCGATCCGAACCTGCGCACGCCCACCAGTGCTCGTCTGGTGCGCACGAGCGCCACCGTACCGACCTTGATCCTCGCGGGTCCGGATGCTCCGGCGGAGACGGAAGCGGCGCTCACCGCCGCCGGCGCGGAGGTGGAGCGGGTGCCGCTCACCCCGGAGGGCCGCATCGATCTGCCGGACGCCCTGCGATTCCTCGGCGCCCTCGGCCTGACCCGGGTCTGCTCGGAGGGCGGCCCGACCCTCGCCGACGCGCTCGCGCGCGACAACCTCGTCGACGAGTGCCTGCTCGTCACCGGCGACTGTGTCCTCGGCCAGCCCGGTCTGCCGGCGGTCGGCCCGAATCTCGCCGCGCGCCTCGCCTCCGCGGAGTTCACGATCGCGGAGGAAGTCCGGATCGGCACCGATCTCTTCACCTGCCACGTACGGAGCCTGTAGATGTTCACCGGCCTCGTCTCGGATGTCGGCCGCGTCGCCGCAATCTCCGGCGATTCCAAGCTGAAGCGCATCGCCATCGACTGCGCCTATGACTCCGCCGGCATCCTGATCGGCGCCTCGATCGCCTGCTCGGGCCCCTGCCTCACCGCCGTGACGGTGACGCCGCGGGACGGCGGCTGCACCTTCGAGGTCGACGCCGCCGCCGAGACCCTGGCCCGCACCACTGTCGGGGCGTGGGGGCCGGGGACGCGGGTGAACCTGGAACGCTCGCTGAAGATCGGCGACGAGCTCGGCGGCCACCTCGTCACCGGCCACGTCGATGGCCTCGCCGAGATCGTCGCCCGCGAGCCGGTGACGGCGCAGGTCGACGACGTCTGGGCGCCGAGCGAGCGCTTCGTGCTGCGGGCGCCCTCCGCCCTGTCGCGCTTCATCGCCGAGAAGGGCTCGGTCTGCCTCGACGGCACCTCGCTCACCGTCAACGGCGTCGAGGGCGACACCTTCACGGTGCTGCTGATCCCCCATACGCTCGCCGTCACCACCTGGGGCGAGCGCCGGGTCGGGGACCGGCTCAACCTGGAGGTCGACCTGATCGCCCGCTACGCGGCGCGGCTGACGGAGGCGCGGGCGGCGGTCGGGCTAAGCTGACCCTGGTGATCTCGCGGCGGTCTCGTGACAAGATGTGGTCCGCCGCTGCGATCAGCTTCCGATTGCTCGACGACGCCAGCGCCGATCCGGTCGGCACGATCGAAGTCGTGACACCGGCCGGAACGTTGCTCGTGATGGCGGAACCGAGGATCGTGGGACGGGCGTTTATCGCTGAGCGCGTCCATAGGCATGGGGTGGGCTTCGGGGCGAACGAGATCGGACCGGCTGCCTTGCGTCTGCGGGCAGAGATGGTCCTGCGGGAGATGGACTGCGATGAACTCATCGTTGAAGGAGCGGTTCGCACGACTGGGGCCAATCCAGGTCATCGACCGCGTCCCCTCCGGTTCACCCGGCGCCCTGATCCTGCGGCCTCATCCTGATCCGGCGATGGTCAAGACGGTCTCGGCGGCGCTTTCGCTGTGCCGGCGTGGTGCGTCGATGTTGCAGGCCAAGCGCGCGCTGGAGGCGATGCTGCGGGACGGCCGCGCCGCGATTCATCTCTCCCGGATCGAAGATCCGGCTGGTCTCGCTCGGGAATTGGCCGCCAGCGGCGTGATCGCGAGTCCTGATCTCCGGCCTCCCGTGGATGTCCGACGCTTGCGGAGTCAGCTCGGTCTGTCGCTCGACGATTTCGCTCTCCGCTACGGGCTCGAGCGCGACGCCGTCGCCGACTGGGAAGCCGGTCGCTCGACGCCCGACACGGTGGCCCGCAGCTACCTGCGGGTGATCCAGAAGTTGCCGGAGGAAGCACGTCGGGCCTTGGTCGAGGCGGGCTGACTTTCGAATTCCGGTCTCACGCGCCCGAGCCCGGGCGGGAGAGCCGCGCGGCGAAGAACTCCGCCAGGACCTCGACCTTCGCGGGACGCGCCTGTGCGCTCGGCGTGACGAAGGAGAGCGCACCGCCCGGCAGGCGCCAGCCCGGCAGCAGCGTTTCCAGGCGGCCGTCGCCGAGGTACTCGGCGGCGATGAAGTCCGGCAGTTCGGCCACCCCGAGCCCGTCGAGCAGCACCGGGAGCAGCGCGTCGGCATTCGTCACCCGCAACGGCCCGGACGGCACGACGCTCGCCTCCGCGCCGTCCGGCCCGGTGAAATGCCAGACTCCCCGCCGGGCCCGGTAGGCGTAGCCGAGGCAGTGGTCCGGCCGTAAGCCGTCCGGATGGTCCGGCCGGCCGTGCCGCGCCAGATAGGCCGGTGCCGCCACGACGAGAGCCGATACGGGCCGGAGCCGCCGCGCGACGAGGGACGAATCCGGCAGGGCCGCGATGCGCAAGGCCGCATCGAATCCCTCGCCGACGAGGTCGACCGTCGCGTCCGAGAGATGCAGGTCGACGGCGAGTTCCGGATAGAGACGAAGCAGGTCCGGCAGCCGCGGCGCGATCCAGCGCAGCCCGAACGACATCGGCACCGCGAGCCGCACCGTGCCCCGCGGCTGGCGCGACAGGTCGCGCGCCACATCCTCAGCCCTTTGTGCCTCGCGGAAGGCCCGGGCGGCGCCCTCGACCACCTGCTCGCCGAGGGCGGTGAGGGCGAGCCGGCGCGAGCTTCGGTTGACCAGGCGACCGCCCAGCCGCTCCTCCAGCCGGCTCACCGCCCGGGACACGGTGGCGACCGAGACGCCCGCTTCCCGCGCGGCGCCCGCATAGGAGCGCTCCTCCGCGACCTTGGCGAAGAGGGCGAGCCCCTCGAAATCCGGCAGCTTCGACATCGACAGATCTGCAACGATGGTTTGCGGATGTTGCCGTATCGCAAGCGCTGACGTCCGTCCATGGTCCCGCTCACACACCCGATCGGGAGAGCGGATCATGACGAACAGACTCGACAACAAGGTCGCGGTGGTGACCGGAGGCACCAGCGGCATCGGTCTCGCCACCGCCAAGCGCTTTGCGCAGGAGGGCGCCCGGATCTTCGTCACCGGCCGGCGCCGGGCGGAGCTGGACAAGGCCGTCGCCGCGATCGGCCCCTCGGCCACCGGCGTGCAGGCCGACGCCTCGACGCTCGCCGACCTCGACCGGCTCTACGCGCAGGTGCAGGCGGAGGCTGGCCGCATCGACGTGCTGTTCGCCAATGCCGGTGGCGGGTCGATGCTGCCGCTAGGCGAGATCACGGAGGAGCAGTACGAGGACACGTTCGGCCGCAACGTGAAGGGCGTGCTGTTCACGGTGCAGAAGGCACTGCCGCTCCTGGCGCCCGGCGCCTCGGTGATCCTGACCGGCTCGACGGCGGGCACGGAAGGCACGCAGGCCTTCAGCGTCTACGCGGCCTCGAAGGCGGCGGTGCGGGCGCTCGCCCGCAACTGGATCCTCGACCTGAAGGGCCGTTCCATCCGGGTGAACACGATCAGCCCCGGCGCGACCCGCACGCCCGGCCTCGTCGATCTCGCCGGCCCGGACGCGGCCCAGCAGCAGGGCCTGCTCGATTATCTCGCTTCGAAGATCCCGATGGGCCGGGTCGGCGAGGCGGACGAGATCGCCAAGGCGGCCCTGTTCCTGGCCTCGGACGATGCGAGCTTCGTCAACGGCATCGAGCTGTTCGTCGATGGCGGCCAGGCGCAGGTCTGATCGAGACGTCCGAACGAGGAGATGCGCGCGAGCCCGAAAAAAAACGCTTCGAAGTCGGAACCGGAGTGCGGGAGCCGCGTTTCGTACGCGCGAGGCTCGAACGGGCTCGCCAGAGGGGCGCCGGACCGGGTGTCCGGCGCCCTGGGACATCACTTGATCCAAGTCATCACGTTGCTCCAAGGAGGATGTGGTCATGAGGACCTACGATTTCGCGCCGCTCTACCGTTCCACCGTCGGCTTCGACCGCCTGTTCTCGATGCTGGACCAGGCCGCCCGGGTCGAGCCGTCGACGCAATGGCCTCCCTACGACATCGAGAAGGTGGCGGACGACGCCTACCGCATCACCATGGCGGTGGCTGGCTTCTCGCAGGACGAGATCGAGCTGACGCAGCACGACACCACGCTGCTCGTCACTGGCCAGAAGAAGGACAAGGACGGCGAGCGCGAGTACCTGCATCGCGGCATCGCGGCGCGCGCGTTCCGCCAGACCTTCAGCCTGGCCGATCACGTGAAGGTCACGGGCGCCCGCCTGGAGAACGGCCTGCTGGCGGTCGATCTCAAGCGCGAGGTGCCGGAGGCGCTGAAGCCGCGCCGTATCGCCATCGGCGGCCAGCAGGCTGCCCTGGGGCAGGACAACGCCCCGGCCCAGAACGCCCTGGCCCAGGACGCGGACCACGCCGCGGATCGCGTCAAGGCCGCCTGATCCTGCCGCCCGGTTCCCACGGCAATCACTGACGAACGGAACCCCCGGAGGCCTGCGCCCCGGGGCCTGATTCCTTGTCGTGCAAAGTCACGCACCTTCAGGGAGGATGTCCCGTGTCGATGATGGAGACGCACCTCACCCGTGCCGGTCTCGCCCATCCTCGTTTCACTCATGCCGGCCCGCTGAACCCGCAGGCCGTCCAGCCCGCCTCGTTCGACGCGTGGCAGGCGCTGGTCGCGCCCGGCGACGTGTTCCGGCACCCGCGCGAGGTTCTGACGCACCCGCAACTGTCGAAGGCGGAGAAGCGCGCGATCCTGGCCTCCTGGGCCTCGGATGCCTGCGCCCTGGAGAACGCGCCGGGCCTGCGTTGCCTGACCGGCTGCCGGGCCGAGCCGGTCCCGGTCGATGCCGTGCTCGGCGCCCTCGCCGAGCTCGATCAAGGATCCCGGCCGCCGGGACCCTCGCGCGACGCCCCCGGATCCGCGACGAGACGACGATCCCCGCAGAGGCGGTCGCGCGAGTTGTGGAACCTGCGCTTCTCCCTCCGCCCGGGCCGTCGCGACGACGACGATGACCCGCCGCCATGCCCGGCCGCGGCGATGCCAGCGCCGCGTCCCCGGACACCTCCGAGCGCCGTGGGACGAGCGCTCGGCGTGCCGGCGTAAGGGTATGCCGGACTAGGACGGTCACGCCTTCGATTGCCCTCGCCTTGAAGATTCCGGTGGGCCGGATCGGCGAGGCGGACGAGATTGCCGGCGCGGGTGTGATCGCGCGCAGCGACGATAGGGCTGCCCGGTTCGCCGGGCGGCCTCGAAACAACGATTATGCCGTCGCCGCGTCGAGCATGCGCGCCACCCAGGTTTCCAGGCTGACCCCGGCCCGCTGCGCCGCGGTTGCCGCCGCTTTGTGGGTTTTCGGATCGACGCGCACCACGAGATGCCCGGAGAACGGTTCTTCCGGCTCCTCCCCCCGGGCGCGGCAGAACGCGACATAATCGTCGATGCTCTCGGCGAGAGCCTGTTTCAACTCGTCGACGGATCTCCCCTGGAAGGTGATCACGTCGCGCAGGTTGACGACTTCGCCATGGAAGAGACCGGCCTCGTCGTCGTATTCGACGATCGCTTGGTAGGGTCCATGGTGCATCGTGGTCATGGTTCGATACCCGCTTCGAGCAGGAAGCGCCGAATCCGGTCGAGGCTCTCTGCGCCGAGATGCTCGGCGCGCTCTACCCGCTCGATGGTCGAGAGCGATACCTGCGCGAAGTCGGCCAGAGTTTCCTTCTTCCATTGCCGAAGCCCCCGACCCATCCGGGTCACCATCGCCACGAGCTCGATCGGCGGCACCATCAGGTGCTCGCGGCGGCAGGGCGGCCAAGCGCTTGATGAACTCATCGGTCCTCCTGTCATCCCCCGGTCGATGTCGGGAAGATGCCCTTGGCGATCTGCGCGAAAGAGTCCGAAAAACCCTTCAGGACGCTCGCGCAGCCGAGGCCGGGCAGCCGCGTTGAGGACGAGGATCCCAAACGGCCGCCGGGCCGCCATCGGAGGATGGTGGCCCGGGACTGGTCAGGCTTGTCCAGTGCTCCGCTTGGAGAGTCCCAAGCGGAGCACCGGGCCGGGCATCGCTCAGCTATGCGCCAGGATCGCCAGCAGCAGCAGCGCGATGATGTTGGTGATCTTGATCGCCGGGTTCACCGCCGGGCCGGCGGTGTCCTTGTAGGGGTCGCCGACCGTATCGCCGGTCACCGCGGCCTTGTGGGCGTCGGAGCCCTTGCCGCCGTGATGGCCGTCCTCGATGAACTTCTTGGCGTTGTCCCAGGCGCCGCCGCCGGAGGTCATCGAGATCGCGACGTAGAGGCCGGTGAGGATGACGCCGAGCAGCATCGCGCCCACCGCCGCGAAGGCCTGGCCCTTGCCGGCGATTGCCTGGATCACGAAGAACAGCACCACCGGCGAGAGCACCGGCAGGAGCGAGGGCACCACCATCTCCTTGATCGCCGCCCTGGTCAGCATGTCGACGGCGCGGCCGTAATCGGGCCGCTCGGTCCCCTGCATGATGCCGGGCTTCTCGCGGAACTGGCGGCGGACCTCCTCGACCACGGCGCCGGCGGCGCGGCCCACCGCCGTCATGGCGATGCCGCCGAACAGGTACGGGATCAGGCCGCCGAGCAGCAGGCCGACGACCACGAAGGGGTTCGAGAGCGAGAAGTCGACGGTGACGCCCTGGAAGAACCGGTACTGGGTCGGTGAGGCGTTCTTGATGAAGTAGTCGAGGTCCGAGGTGTAGGCGGCGAACAGCACCAGGGCGCCGAGGCCCGCCGAGCCGATGGCGTAGCCCTTGGTGACCGCCTTGGTGGTGTTGCCGACGGCGTCGAGGGCGTCGGTGGACTTGCGCACCTCCTTGGGCAGCCCCGCCATCTCGGCGATGCCGCCGGCATTGTCGGTGACCGGCCCGAAGGCGTCGAGGGCGACGACGACGCCGGCCAAGGCCAGCATGGCGGTGACCGCGATGGCGATGCCGAACAGGCCGGCGAGCGCGTAGGTGACGATGATGCCGGCGACGATGACGAGTGCCGGGAGCGCGGTGGATTCGAGGGAGATCGCCAAGCCCTGGATCACGTTGGTGCCGTGGCCGGTGACCGAGGCATGGGCGATCGACTTGACCGGCCGGTAGCGGGTGCCGGTGTAGTACTCGGTGATGACGACGATCAGCGCCGTGATGACGAGGCCGGCCACCGCGCAGAGGAACAGGCTGAGCGAGGTGAAGCTGTCGCCGCCGGCGGTGGTGAAGCGGGTCGAGAATCCGCCGAACATCACGAGGTTGAGGCCGGCGATGGCCACGATCGACAGCGCTCCGGCGCCGATCAGCCCCTTGTAGAGCGCCCCCATGATCGACTGGTTGGCGCCCAAGCGCACGAAGAACGTGCCGATGATCGAGGTGACGATGCAGGCCGCTCCGATCGCCATCGGATAGAGCAGCATCGTCTCGAGGACGTTGCGCCCCGCCACGTCGGTCTGGCCGGAGAAGAAGATCGCTGCCAGCACCATGGTGGCGACCAGGGTGACCGCGTAGGTCTCGAACAGGTCGGCCGCCATGCCGGCGCAGTCGCCGACATTGTCGCCGACATTGTCCGCGATGGTGGCGGGGTTGCGCGGATCGTCCTCGGGGATCCCGGCCTCGACCTTGCCGACGAGGTCGCCGCCGACATCGGCGCCCTTGGTGAAGATGCCGCCGCCGAGCCGCGCGAAGATCGAGATCAGGGAGGCGCCGAAGCCCAGAGCCACGAGCGCGTCGATCACCTCGCGGCTCGCGGGGTTCAGGCCGGCGAAGCGCGTGAGGTAGGTGTAGTAGAGCGCCACGCCGAGGAGCGCGAGGCCGGCCACCAGCATGCCGGTGACGGCGCCCGACTTGAACGCCACCGAGAGCCCGGCGCCCAGCGACTGCGCCGAGGCCTGGGCGGTGCGCACGTTGGCCCGCACCGAGACGTTCATGCCGATGAAGCCGGCGACGCCCGACAGGACCGCGCCGATCAGGAAGCCGACCGCGACCTTGAGGCCGAGGAGCCAGGCGAGGAGCACGAACAGCACCACGCCGACGGCCCCGATCGTGGCGTATTGGCGGCGCAGGTAGGCCTGGGCGCCCTCGGCGATCGCGCCGGCGATCTCCTGCATGCGCTGCGTGCCGGCGTCGCGCCGCATGACGTCGTTGATGGTGACGATGCCGTAGGCAACGGCGCAGAGGCCGCCCAGGATGATGAGCAGGAGTGCGGTCATTCTACCGTCCTTGATTGTCGGGCATTCCCGCGACGTCGGACGGCCGAGATGGCGAGCGGCCGTGTACGCGCGAAGCGGGCCTCCCTCCCTGTTGAGCGAGCCCGCGCGCCAGCACGGATCCGCGCCCCTAGTCGTGCCAAACTTCCAACCCGAGCGCAAACGCTCCCAAGCTTCATCCGCCTGAGACTTTCGACGCCGGCCCTTCCGTCTTCGGAACGGGTCTAGAAATGGCTGAACGATCCGGTGCGGAAGTGGCGCACAGCGCCGTCCGCCGCGCGGAAGACCGGCGGGGCGCCGCCTTCCGTCACCGTGCCGATCTCGGAGAGCGGCACGCCGGCCCGCTCGGCTGCCGCGCGCAGGGCTGGCACCTCCGCCGGATCGGCGGCGCAGAGGATCTCGTAATCGTCGCCCCCGGTGAGCGCGGTGTCGAGGAACTTCGGCTTCACGGCCAAAGCCGCCCGGGTCGCGTCCGAGAGCGGAATCTTCTGGATCTCGACCTCGGCGCTCAGGCCCGCGGCCCGCATCATCTTGGCGAGGTCGCCGACGAGCCCATCCGACACGTCCATCGCCGCGCGGGCATGAGCCCGCAGGGCCGGAGCGAGGGCGAGACGGGCCTGCGGATGCAGGTAGCGGTCGACCAGGGCGGCGCGAGCCGGGAGGGACAGGGCCTCGCCCCAGGACGCCGACGGCTTCTGGCGGAGCTTGAGGCCGAGCGCCGCATCGCCGATGCTGCCGGAGACGAGGAGCCGGTCGCCGACCCGGGCCGTGCTCCGCCGCACCATGGTCCCGGCCGGGACCTCGCCGAGGGCGGTGATGCCGAGGAGAGTGGGTCCTCCCGCCCGCACGGTGTCGCCGCCCAGAAGCGGGCAGCTCGCCAGGGCCGCGGCCTCGCTCAAGCCGGTGCAGAACTCGGCGAGCCAGGTCTCATCCCAGTCGTCCGACAGGGCCAGCGTGAGGAGGAAGCCCCGCGGCTCCGCGCCCTTGGCGGCGAGGTCGGACAGGTTCACGCCGAGCGCCTTGCAGGCGATCGAGGCCGGCGGATCGTCGGCGAAGTAGTGCACGCCCGCCACCACCGCGTCGGTGGTGAGCACCAGGTCGTGGCCCGGGCTCGGCGTCATCAGGGCCGCGTCGTCGCGCAAGCCCAGCCCGCCGGGGCCGGCGAGCGGCGCGAAGTAGCGGGCGATCAGCTCGTCTTCGGTGGGGCGGGGCAGGTCGGAGCGTGCCATCGCGGGGTGGTCTCGCGGCGCGGGACGGAGGCAGGCGACGCCGTTCCCGGCCCGAACCTCAGCCGAGAGCTAGACCCCGGGCCTGGGCATCGCAACGGGATAACGACGAAAACGGAAGGTTTCCCGCTTATTCACACGAATACGCGGAATCCGCCAGAAACCGTCCGGCGGCACCTCAGCCGGCGCGCGGCCCTTTGGCGAAATCGTCCGGCCGCACGGCGCGGCCGACCTTGTCGAGCACCGCGTTGACGAGGCCCGGCTCCTCGCCCTCGTAGAAGCTGTGGGCGACGTCGACGTATTCGGAGATCGCGACCTTCACCGGCACGTCGCGGCGGAACATCACCTCGTAGGCGCCGGCGCGCAGGATCGCGCGGACCACCGCCTCAAGGCGGCGCAGGGGCCAGCCGGCGGCAAGCGCCGCGTCGAGGCGCTGGTCGATCGCCCGCTGCTCCTCGACGGTGCCGCGCAGGAGGTCGCGGAAGAAGGCGGTCTCGGCCGGCGGGTGTTCGACCTCGTCGATCACCTGGCCGATCCAGAACGCCTCGAACTCGGCGAGGGCGTCGATCACGCCCTTGCCGGAGATCTCCATCTCGTAGAGAGCCTGGACCACCGCGAGGCGGGCGCCGCTGCGCTCGGCGGGCTTCATCTCACTCGGTCTCCGGATTGCGGCGGGGGGTGAAGCCGATGGTGCGGTCCTGGCGCCCGGCCTCCTCGGCCCGGCGCAGGGCCAGGACCGCGAGGGCGGCTTCCGCCGCGCCGCCGCCCTTGTTCATCTCCGCGACGCGGGCGCGCGCCTGGGCCTGGGCCTCGGTCTCGACCGTCAGGATGCCGTTGCCGAGCGGCAGGCGGAGCATGACCGAGAGGTCCATCAGCGCCCGGGCGCTCTCGCCCGCCACGATGTCGTAATGGCCGGTCTCGCCCCGGATGACGCAGCCGAGCGCCACCACGGCATCGTAGGGCTTGTGGGCGCGGGCGGCGGCCTCGAGCAGGATCGCCACGGCCTGGGGGATCTCCAGCGCGCCCGGCACCGTGACGATCACGGCCTCGGCACCGGCCGCCGCGATCGCGGCCGTCGCGCCGGCGAGGAGCTCGTCGGCGATGTCCTCGTAGTAGCGGGCCTCGACGACGAGCACCCGGGCTCCGACGAGCTGGGGGCGGTCGGCTCCGCTGTCGCGGCGTGGCGTGACCATGGCGAACTTCTGCATCTCGAACGGGCACCGGCTCGCGCGCGGCCGTCAAGGCGGCCTCGCTGCGGCGCATCACCGGTGGGGGAGGGGAGCACTAGACCAGAAGAGGCCGGTCCCACAAGTGCGCGGGCCTCCGCAGATCGTCGCTGCTTGCTAATCCGGAACAATCCGGTCATCCCGGGCGCCAGAGCCGGGCCCTCACACCCGGCCGCACCGGATCGATGGCCCAACGACAACCGGCCGGGAGGACAAAGCCGTGACAAGCGATATCGAAGCCCGTACCATCAGGCGCGTCAGCTGGCGCCTGATCCCGTTCCTGATCGTCTGCTACTTCGTGGCCTATCTCGACCGCGTCAATGTCGGGTTCGCCTCGCTGACCATGAACCGGGATCTCGGCATCTCGGCCACCGCCTACGGCCTCGGCGCCGGGCTGTTCTTCATCACCTACTTCATCTTCGAGGTGCCGTCGAACCTGGCCTTGGAAAAATTCGGGGCGCGGCGCTGGATCGCCCGCATCATGCTGAGCTGGGGCCTGATCTCCGGCGGCATGGCCTTCATCGGCGGCGAGACCAGCTTCTACATCATGCGCCTGCTGCTCGGCGCGGCCGAGGCCGGCTTCTTCCCGGGCATCATCTTCTACCTGACGCTCTGGTTCCCGGCCGCCTACCGCGCCCGCATCGTCTCGCTGTTCATGGTGGCGATTCCGCTCTCGAGCGTCATCGGCTCGCCGATCTCCGGCCTGCTGCTCGAGCTCGACGGCGTGCTCGGCTTCAAGGGCTGGCAGTGGCTCTACGTGGTCGAGGCGCTGCCGGCGATCGTCCTCTCGGTGATGACCTACTTCTATCTCACCGACCGTCCCTCCGGTGCCAAGTGGCTCGCCCCCGACGAGCGCGCGTGGCTCGAGCAGACGCTGGCCGCCGAGCAGGCCCGCAACCCGCGCCAGGGTCACGTGCCTCTCACGCAGGAAATCCTCAACCCGCGGGTTCTCGCCATCGCGGTGGTGTATTTCGGCGCCGTGGCGCTGCTCTACGCCTTCGGCTTCTTCCTGCCGCAGATCTTCAAGGCCTTCGGTCTCACCAACGCCCAGACCGGCTTCGTGATGATCATCCCGTACGCCGTCGGCACCGTCGGCATGCTGTGGTGGGGCAAGCGCTCGGACGCCAGACGCGAGCGCCGCTACCACCTCGCGGCGGCCCTCGCCTGCGCCTCGCTCTGCACCATCGGGGCGGCCCTCGTCGGTGACCCGGTCCTGAAGGTGGTGCTGTTCTCGGGCGCGGCTCTGGGCATCTTCGGGGCCCTGCCGATCACCTGGACCCTGCCGACCGAGACCCTCTCGGGTGCCGCCGCCGCCGGCGCGATCGCGGTGGTGAACTCGATCGGCAACCTGTCGGGCTTCGTCGCCCCCTACGCCGTCGGGGCGATCAAGGACTGGACCGGCAGCTTCACCGGCGGCCTGCTGCTGATCGCCTGCGCGGGCATCGTCGGCATGATCACCGTGCTGCGCCTGAGCCATAGCGGCGCAGCCGCGGCCCCCGGCCGCGTCGGCGCGCCCGCCGAGTAGGGCTGTCGCACCGCACCGGGACGGCTGGCGGGCGCGTCCCGGTGCATGGCAGCACACTCGCGGGAAATCTGGAATTCCTCCGGATCGGGGCGCCTTTTCGCCCTTTATTCCGAGGCTTGACCGTGCCACAGAGCGACCCGTGCGGCGACGCCCGGTCGCATTGCCGCCACGCGTGGGGAGGTGCTTCGGTCCGGCAGGATCGGGGAACGACAACCCCGCCGACCCTTCCCGCGGGCCTCGACGCCTTGCGCCGCGCAAGCGGCGGCCCGCGCCGTCAACGATTTTCGGGAGAGCCGGAACTTGGCCACCACCGTCGCCCCATCCGACGCCGCGCATCCCCACGGGACGACCCGCCGGGACTTCCTGTTCCTCGCCACCGGTGCGGGCGCCGTGGTCGGGGCCGCCGCTCTGGCCTGGCCCTTCGTCGCCTCGATGGCCCCCGATGCCGAGACGATCGCGGCCGGCGCTCCGATCGACGTCGACCTCTCGCCGATCGCCGACGGCCAGATCGTCAACGTGTTCTGGCGCGGCAAGCTGATCTTCGTGCGCCACCTCACCGAGAAGGAGGTCGCCGACATGAAGGCGGTCGCCCCGGCGAGCATGATCGACCCGGCGCCGTTCCTCGGCCGCGTCAAGGACGGCCACGAGCGCTGGCTCGTGGCCTACGGCAACTGCACCCATCTCGGCTGCGTGCCGATCGCCAACGCCAACGGCCACGAGGGCTGGGGCTGCCCCTGCCACGGCTCGCAGTTCGACGCGGTGGGCCGCGTGACCCGCGGCCCGGCTCCGATCAACCTGCCGATCCCGCCCTACGCCTTCCAGGGCGACACCAAGGTCCGCATCGGCGAAGGCGCCACCGCCTGATTCTCCGCCGATCGTGAAGCAACGCCAGACGCGGGCTGCCCCATGAGCGCACACGCCACAACCTACGTTCCCAAGAGCCGCTTCGCGAAGTGGTTCGAGGCCCGGCTGCCGATCGCAGGCCTGGTCCATTCGTCGTTCATCGCCTTCCCGGTGCCGCGCAACCTGAACTACTTCTGGACGTTCGGCGCCATCCTGATGGCGATGCTGGGCTCGCAGATCATCACCGGCGTCTGGCTGGCGATGCACTACCAGCCCTCGGCCACCGAGGCGTTCAACTCCGTCGAGCATATCATGCGCGACGTGAACTACGGCTGGCTCCTGCGCTACATGCACGCCAACGGCGCCTCGATGTTCTTCATCGCGGTGTACGTGCACATGTTCCGCAACCTCTATTACGGGTCGTACAAGGCCCCGCGTGAGGTGCTCTACATCCTCGGCGTGATCATCTACCTGCTGATGATGGCGACCGCGTTCCTCGGCTATACCCTGCCGTGGGGCCAGATGTCGTTCTGGGGCGCCACCGTCATCACCAACATCCTGGCGGCGATCCCGATCGTCGGCGACACGATCCAGAGCCTGCTCTGGGGCGGCTACTCAGTCGGCAACCCGACCATCAACCGCTTCTTCTCGCTGCACTACCTGCTGCCGTTCATGATCGCCGGCGTCGTCGTCCTGCACGTCTGGGCGCTGCACGTCACCGGCCAGAACAACCCGACCGGCATCCCGATCAAGACCGGCAAGGACGCCGTTCCCTTCACCCCCTACGCGACCATCAAGGACGTGTTCGCGGTGGTGGTGTTCTTCGCCTTCTTCGCCTACTGGATCTTCCTGCAGCCGAACTATCTCGGCCACGCCGACAACTACATCCCGGCGAACCCCGCCGTGACGCCGGCGCATATCGTGCCCGAATGGTACTTCCTGCCCTTCTACGCCATCCTGCGCGCGGTGCCGGATAAGCTCGGCGGCGTGATCCTGATGTTCGGTGCGGTGATCATCCTGGCGCTGGCGCCCTGGCTCGACACCTCGCGGGTCCGCTCGGCCAACTACCGGCCGATCTATCGCCAGTTCTTCTGGGTCTTCATCTTCTGCTGCTTCCTGCTCGGCTGGCTCGGCTCGAAGCCCCCGGAGGGCGGCTACGTGCTCGCCTCGCGCATCGCCACCTTCTACTACTTCGCCCACTTCCTGATCGTGATGCCGCTGGTCGGCCTGTTCGAGACGCCGAAGCCCCTGCCGGGCTCGATCCTCGAGAGCGTCACTGGTCCGGGCAAGCAGGTCGGCTCCTCCGGCATGCCGGCCGGCGCCGCCGCCGCGCCCCCGACCAAGGGCTGAGGAATGCCCCGGGGGGGGGGGGGGGTGGAGCCAACCCCCCCCCCCCCCGACCCGGGGAGG
>JAEWKL010000766.1 GCA_023386115.1 Pseudomonadota bacterium | reverse complement strand
CAGAGTGCTGTCGCCGCTCGACGGCCCGGGCGTCGAGCTGAAGTTCTGGGTCCCGTTCGTGCCGCAGCCGTTCTTTGCCCAGCAGCTCATGCTGTCGTCGCTGGGCGGTTGGCTCAATTCGCGCGGCGCGTGGAACGTGGTGCGCAAGGCCAAGCCGTCGCGGCTGTTCCACGGCCTGTCGGTACGCGAGGTGCTGGGCCGCGTCGCCGAGGGAGGCCAGCCCGATGCCGGCCGCGGCGCGATCCCCGCCGCGTTCACGCCGCTGGCGCCGATTGCGGTCGCTTTCGGCGGCGGGCAGGCCGACGAGGACGGGCTCGACCTCTCCGAATGGGTGCACAACGCCACCCAGGGCCGCGACCACTACGTCAAGGTCGTCTACGAAGGCGAGCTGTTGCCATTCCACCATCGCGCGGCGCTAGTGAAGGTGACGGAGCGCAAATTCAAGGAGAATGGCGGCCTGGTCGTAGCCAACCTGTTCCAGCGCTTCTTCCTGGTCGTGCGCGAGCCGGTGAAGTGGTTCGACGCCGGCGATCGCGGCATGCCCTTCAAGCGGGTGGAGATCACCACGCTGGTCACGCCCGACATCGCCGATCCGGCCTACGTGGTGCCGGATTCGCGCTCGTTCTGGGTCGAGGTGATGCTGAGCCCGGCACCGACCGACCGGGTGCGGCTGCGGTTCCCGGTCATCGCGACCGATCCCGAGGGCGACGTGCACAACCTCTCGATCCCGATGCTGTTCCTGTCGCAGAAGGCGCAGGGCAGCACGCGGCAGGCCGTGCTCGACATCTACAGTGACAGCACGACGGCGAAGAAGATGGCGGACCGCAGTGCCTCGGTGCCGGGCCAGAAGATCGCCTTCGCCGAGCGCGGCGCGTCGGCCACCGACAACACGCAGCTCGCCACGCGCACGCTCACCTTTGCCCTGTCGGGCGAGGCGCCGCAGCTCCTGAAGGCGGAGGTCGACGTCCCGCAGGTGCAGCAGCTGCTGGGCAAGGACGCGCCGACCACCATCCGCCTCTACCCGGGGTATGTCAGCGCGGACTTCGATGGCGGCGCCGGCGTGTTCGCCGAGGTCGTGAAGGAGACGCCGGCGGCCAAGCCGTTCGAGGCGGTGTCGCCCGCGACCATGGGCGTCACCTTCTCCAGCCCGGCACGCCGCGGCGGCGTGTCGGCTACTACGACCCCGAGAACGACCAGATCGCCATGGTGCGCGCGGGCGACCGGGTCGGGCCGGCTGCGGCCGGGGAGCTCTATTTCCGGGACGCCGCACCGCGCCACGAGATCGGCGACACCAGGCGCCACATCGTGCGCTACACGGCGGTCGCGACGTCGCGCTATCGGGAATACTTCGCCCAGGACCAGGACCTCGACTTCACGCGCAGCAGCGAGCCGGTAGTGGTGGACGTGCCCGCCTCGGGCCGGCCGCTCGCGCCCGATATCGTCTACGTCCTGCCGACCTTCGGGTGGCAGCGGCAGGGCGACACCAACATGAAGCGCAGCATCCGATATGGCGGCGGCCTGCGCGTGTGGTTGAACCGGCCGTGGTTCTCGTCGGGGACCGGCGAGCTTCTCGGCGTGGCGCTGTGGAACGGCGCCAACGGTCCGTTGAACGATGCCAACCGCAACAAATACAAGAACGTCTTCACGCAATGGGGCATGGACCCGATCTGGAACGCGGGTCCCCTGCGGGACGCGCCGGCGATCCGGCACTTCCCCGATGCGGCGGCCGCCGACAGCTACGTCTCCCTCGAGGAGGCGAGCGCGCGCGTATCCGCCAGCGAGCCCGGACGAATCGACGTGGTCGGCTTCGAGCCGCAGTTCGACCCCGAGCGCAAGCTGTGGTTCGCCGATCTCACGATCGACCTCCAGGATGGACCGACCTATGCCCCGTTCGTACGGCTGGCGCTGGTGCGCTACCAGCCGCACGCCATCGACGATGCCCGCATCTCCCGGGTAGCGCTGGCGCAATTCACCCAGCTCACGCCGGATCGGGTGGCGACCGTGGCCGCCGACCCGCATCATCCGCGGACTCTCCGGATCGCCGTGAGCGGTGTCGCTCCGAGCGGGCCTCCTCCGGGCGGACCGGTGCCCAGCCGCCCGGCGCGGCCGACCCATGTGCAGGTGCGCGTGCAGAAAAAGCCGGCGGGCGGTGGCGAGCTCGAGTGGCACGATGCCCCGCCGGCAGAAGCCAGGGTGACGCAGCTCTATGAGGGCCAAGCCTTGTTCCAGAAGGATCTCGGCCTGTGGGCCGGCAGCGTCAGCTTCACCGTCGGGCCGGCGCCCGGCGCCTACCGGCTGCTGATCGAGGAGTTCGAGTACATTTCCGCGAACTACGCCGAGAATCGGCGGGCTCCGAGTCGCCTGATCTATGCCGAGATCATGGAGGTGGATGCCGCGATGGTGGGAGCTGGAACGCCCTCCTAGTCTTGCTGTAACGGACTGATAGGTCAGCAGAGAGCGAAGCTCGGCACTGACTGAAGCAGGGGAAGCTATGGATGTAGAACTACAGATCAACAACAGCGCCCAATCCGGCCGCTCGCTTTCTCACCTGGGCTCCGTCGGAGTGCCGCATACGCGGGACGCTCTGCCAGTGAAAGGCGATTAAGACGAAACAAGGGGCGTGGCGATGCAGACTTCACGGTGGTCTATCCACTGGGCCGACCAGCCCGGAAGGGCGCGCGCGGATCTCCGCTTGCGCGGTTGGCAGCATGGCGCCTTGCTCGCGAACCGGCGGCCCATTGCTTAGGAATGAAGAGCAATGACCGCGCTAGTAGCCCCCCGGGCCACAACGGCGGGCCGACTGCTGGTAACAGCGGACAAGGTATGACTGCGGCACCAGAAACTCTATGGCTCGGTGGCTTTTGGGAGTTTTGAGCAGGCACACCTAGAATGTCGCTGTTTTCGAGCCGGAGGCGGAGAAGGATCGCCGCTTGACCGCCCAACCATTGCGATGGCAAACGACACTCGACCAGCGGGCGGTCGCTACCCCCGGCCGGCTTCGATCGAAGCCCCAGCCGGCTTCATCGGAATAGGTGGCGGACTTCAATCGGAAGGCCCGGCCGACTTCATCGGAATACGCACAGAGGACCCGAAGATCTTGCTGCTGAAGTCGCCCGTGTTCCTGCTGGACATCATCCGTGGACACTTTAGCGGGCTACTTGGCCGGGCCGACGGTGCCGGTGCCTTGGTCATCACCGGCAACAGGCATTACCGAGACAAACAATCGAATCGGCAACTGGTAGCTATTGTTGGCGTCCTTCGGGATTTATCAATGACTAGGGTCGAAACCCAATAAAGTTGTTGAGGGGAGAATCGCTTAGTGATTCTGTGCGGGCAAGGAGCATGGAAGATGCGA
>JAEWKL010000814.1 GCA_023386115.1 Pseudomonadota bacterium | reverse complement strand
GGCCATGGTGTCCGTCCGGCCACCATGGCCTTCGCGGCCGCCGGCGCCCGGGTGAGGCACTGACGGATCGGCGACCCGCGACGGGTCGGCGACCCGCGACGGGTCAGCGATGCGGCACGATGATCGGCGCCGGGGGCGGCGGCAGGCTCTGCTGGCGCTGGATCTGGCCCTGAAGCTGGTTCGTCTCGAACCGGTTCTGCTGCTGGATGCTGCGTGACTCGGCCCGCGACTCGATCGAGCGGTTGATCCCCTCGACCGTCTGCTGGGAGCGGTTGGCAGGAACCTGGTTCTGCGCCAGCGCCGGGAGCGGCGCGGCGGCGAGCGCCAGGATCAGGAGGCTGTGGGCACGCATCGGATTCCTCATCATCGGCGAAGGCCTGTCCGTCAGGAACGACGCCGAGGCCCCTGCCAGGGTTCCGGTGCAAGGGTGCGGTGCAAGGTTGCGGTGCTCGGCGACGGAGGGATGCGCCCACCACCCTCGACGCCGTTCGCGTTTTGGTCCAGTGATGCGGGCATGACTCGCGACATCCCGGCCGGGACCGCCCCCACCTCGATCTCCGCCCGCGCCCGCGCTGCGGTGGTGCCCCAGGACGCACCCTATCTCACGGGGCTCAACCCCGAGCAGCGCCGCGCCGTCGAGGCGACGGAAGGGCCGGTGCTGGTGCTCGCCGGCGCCGGGACCGGCAAGACCCGGGTGCTCACCACCCGCATCGCCCATCTGATCGCCACCGGCCGCGCCCGGCCCTTCGACATCCTGGCGGTGACCTTCACCAACAAGGCCGCCCGGGAGATGAAGGAGCGCATCGGCGCGCTCATCGGGCCGGCCGGGGAGGGGATGCCGTGGCTCGGCACCTTCCACGCCATCGGCACCAAAATCCTGCGCCGCCACGCCGAGCTGGTGGGTCTGCGCTCCGACTTCACGATCCTCGGCACCGACGACCAGCTGCGGCTCCTGAAGCAGGTGATCGCGGCGGCCGACCTCGACGAGAAGCGCTGGCCTGCCCGCAGCCTCGCCGGCACCATCGACGGCTGGAAGAACCGCGGCCTGTCGCCTGAGCAGGTGCCGGCGGGCGAGGCCGGCGCCTTCGGCTTCGGCAAGGGCGGAACGCTCTATGCCGCCTACCAGGAGCGGCTGAGGGCGCTCAACGCCGTCGACTTCGGTGATCTGCTGCTCCTCTGCCTGCGGCTGTGGCGCGAGAACCCGGACGTGCTGACCACTTACCAGCAGCGCTTCCGCTACATCCTGGTCGACGAGTACCAGGACACCAACGTCGCCCAGTATCTCTGGCTGCGCCTGCTCGCGCAGGGCCACCGCAACGTCGCCTGCGTCGGCGACGACGACCAGTCGATCTATGGCTGGCGCGGTGCCGAGGTCGACAACATTCTGCGCTTCGAGCATGATTTTCCGGGTGCCCTGGTGGTGCGGCTGGAGAACAACTACCGCTCGACCGGCCATATCCTGGCCGCCGCCTCGGTGCTGATCGCCCATAACGAGGGCCGTCTCGGCAAGACCCTGCGCACCGACAGCCCGGAGGGCGAGAAGGTCACGGTCACCGGCGCCTGGGATTCGGAGGAGGAGGCGCGCCTCGTCTGCGAGGAGATCGAGAGCCTGCAGGCCAAGGGCCACACTCTGTCCGAGATCGCGGTGCTGGTCCGGATCTCGGCCCAGATGCGCGAGGTCGAGGACCGGTTCGTCCAGCTCGGCCTGCCCTATCGGGTGGTGGGCGGCCCGCGCTTCTACGAGCGGGCCGAGATCCGCGACGCCCTGGCTTACCTGCGCATCGTCGCCAACGGCTCCGACGACCTCGCCTTCGAGCGGATCTTCAACACGCCGAAGCGCGGCCTGGGCGACGCGACGCTCCAGGCGCTGCACGGCCTGGCCCGGCGCGCCAAGGTGCCGCTGCTCCAGGCCGCCCGCATGATGAGCGAGACCGAGGAGCTGAAGCCGAAGCCCCGCTCGACCGTGCGCGCGCTGTGCCAGAGCTTTTCCCGGTGGGCGAAGCTCCTGGAGGACCAGCCGCACACCGAGGTGGCGCAGACGATCCTGGAGGAATCCGGCTACACCGAGATGTGGCAGAAGGAGCGCACGGCCGACGCCGCCGGCCGGCTGGAGAACCTGAAGGAGCTGGTGCGCTCGATGGAGGAATTCCCGGACCTCGCCGGCTTCCTCGAGCACGTCTCCCTGGTCATGGACGCCAACGAGGCCGAGGGCGGCGACCGGGTGAGCCTGATGACGCTCCACGCGGCGAAGGGACTGGAATTCGATACCGTGTTCCTGCCCGGCTGGGAGAACGGCCTGTTTCCGAACCAGCGCGCCCTCGACGAGAGCGGGCGGGCCGGCCTGGAGGAGGAACGGCGCCTCGCCCATGTCGGCCTGACCCGGGCGCGCAAGCGGGCCAAGATCTCCTTCGCGGTCAACCGACGCATCCACGGTCTGTGGTCCTCGACCGTGCCGAGCCGCTTCATCGACGAATTGCCCGAAGCGAGCGTCGCGGTGCTCGACGCGCCGGCCAGCTTCTCGCAAGGCCCGTCGCGGTTCGACCGGCAGGCGCCGGCCTTCGGCTCGTCCTACTCCACCCCGGGCTGGCAGCGGGCGCAGGCCCAGACCGCCGCTCAGGACCGCTTCGGCGGGGGCGGGCGCGGTGCGGCGCCCGGGCGGCGCGGGCCACAGCAGATCGAGGGCACTCTGGTGGCCAAATCCACCGGCACCCCGTCGGCCTTTGAGCCCGGCGCGCGCATCTTCCACACCAAATTCGGACCGGGCTCGGTGGCGGCCGTGGACGGCAACAAGCTCACCGTTGACTTCGACAAGGCCGGCCGGAAGATGGTCCTCGACAGCTTCGTGCAGCCGGGCTGAAGCGGTCCCGCGGGACCTCCGTCCCGTCCGCAGGACCTTCAGCCCCGCCTGCGGGAGCTACGTCCCGTGCGCGGGCCAACCGGGAGCGGCGATCAGGTGGCGACCTCATCCGGCCAGCCGGTCCGCACGATCCGCGCCGTCGCCGTCCATACTTCTTCAGCGTCGGCCCCTCCACCTCTGTGTGGTTTTCACCACAATTCGGCGCTCCGTCGGACTCCCTTCCGGTTTCGCAGGGGCATGGTGCGGCGCGACAATTGCTCGTTCATCATCGGCTGCTTACCCTGGCGATCGAAGCAGGCGGACTTGTCCACCGCCTGCGTCAACCCCGACCGGAACCGTGGCGGCCGATGAGGCTTTGAGTCGTTACTAGAACACAGGAGATCTGGGACACGAGAGGGCACACGAATATCGGCACCGCAAGTCCAGTGGGAGTGTTGATCCGTGAAGAGACGACGCGCACGACTTGAACTGGTTGATGACCGCCCGATCCGGGTGCACCGCACTCGCTTCGAGGAAGAGCGTAATCCGCCACCGATCCAGCCGATGACGGCCCGCCAGGCCGAGTATCTGGAAGCCCTCGGGTCCCACCCGCAAGTCATCGTCCTCGGCCCCGCCGGCACCGGCAAGACCTACATCGCCGGAACCCGCGCCGCAGACCTGCTGCGCCAGCGCCGCGTCGCCAAGGTGGTGATCACCCGGCCGAACGTGCCCTCCGGCCGCTCCCTCGGCTTCTTCCCCGGCACCCTCGAGGACAAGATCGCCCCCTGGGTCGCGCCCCTGACCGAGACCATGAAGGAGCGCATGGGCGAGGGTGCCTTCGAGATCGCCGTTAAGGCCGGTGACATCGAGGTCGTCCCCTTCGAGGTGATGCGCGGCCGCACCTTCAAGAACTGCCTGGTGATCCTCGACGAGGCCCAGAACACCACCCCTGCCGAAATCAAGATGTTCCTGACCCGGATCGGCGACGACACCCAGGTCATCATCAACGGCGACGTCTCGCAGACCGACCTGCGTGAGACCTCGGGTCTGCGCACGGTGATCCATCTGGTCAAGAGCCGGATGATGCCGATCCCGATCGTCGAGTTCGGCCTGGACGACATCGTGCGCTCAGGCATCTGCGCCGAATGGGTGCGGGCCTTCGAGGAGGCGCGGGTGTGAGATCGCGACGCCTGCCCGGCCGGAGGGTCGGGCAGGCTGCTTCGGCGTGTCCCGTGAGATCGCCGTCGGCAGAGCCTCCGGTTGCCCTCGTCGCGGGCACATCAACGCAACTCCCGAGATCTGCCCCAACGCCAGCAACCATCACGCGCCCGAACGCTTCCTAGGGTCGACCGCCTGCTTTCGCTCACCCAGGACGCATCCATGGCCCATCTCCTCGTCATCGGCGCCAGCCAGGGCATCGGCCTGGAGACGGTCAAGGCGGCGCTCGCCGCGGGGCATCGGGTGCGGGCCTTCGCCCGCTCGGCGAACACGATCGCGCTGTCCGATCCGAACCTCGAACGGTTTCCCGGCGATGCCCTGTCGGCCGGCGACATCGCCGGGGCGCTCGACGGGGCCGACGCCGTGGTGCAGGCCCTGGGCGTGCCGTTCCGCGACCTGTTCGGGCCGGTGCGGCTGTTCTCGGACGCGACCAACGTGCTCGTGCCGGAAATGGAGAGGGCGGGCGTTCGCCGGCTGGTGGCGGTGACCGGCTTCGGCACCGGCGACAGCCGCGCGGCGATCGGGCCGCTGCAACGGCTTCCGTTCCGCCTCGTCTTCGGCCGTGCCTATGACGACAAGGATGCGCAGGAGATGCGCATCCGCCGCAGCACCCTCGACTGGACCTTCGTCCGCCCCGGCGTGCTCACCGGCGGGCCGGCGACCGGGCGCTATCAGGTGCTCGACCGGCCGTCCTCGTGGAAGAACGGGCTGATCGCCCGGGCCGACGTGGCGCAGTTCATCACCCGGGAGATCGAGAGCGGCGAGCATGTCGGGCGCGCCGTCGTGCTGATCAGCCACCCCCTCCCGGTCTGATCCCATGGACAGGATCCTCTACTACGCCGTCACGCTGATCGAATCGGTTCTCGGCGTGTTCGGGGTCCGGTCGTTCTACGACCAGCCCCGCTACGCGGTGATCGAACGGCTCGACCGCGGCGTCGAGATCCGCGCCTACGAGACGCGCATTGCGGTTGAGACCGACGCGCGCGGCCAGGGCGACGGTGAGGCGTTCGGGCGCCTCTTTCGCTACATCACCGGGGCCAACCGGGCCGGCGACCGTATCGCCATGACCGCACCTGTCGAGGCCGGCGGCCGGCGCATCGCCATGACAATGCCGGTGGAGCAGGGGACCGGCGGCACGATGAGGTTCTTTCTGCCGCACGCCGTCGCGGCGGCCGGCGCGCCGGAGC
>JAEWKL010000673.1 GCA_023386115.1 Pseudomonadota bacterium | reverse complement strand
GTTCCGTTCTCGAATTTTCGCCAAGCCTCTGGCTTCGCGTCGACAATTCGAGATGGATCAACGGCCTCGTCGATCCCGGGCCTGCCCGGGATCGAATCGATGCGTCAGCATCTTAGGCCGTTGGTATTATTGGACCGTTCAGGCGAGCCCACCTGGTGCATGGAGAGGGGAGGAAGCGCGCCATGGACCGACGCACCCGCTCTTGAGGGTGAAGATCGGTCGTTCGCCAGGCGCTGCGAAGGCCTGAATTTTTCAAAATTCGGATCAACGTGCAGTTCTGAACGGGGTAAATCATATCAAGCAGATAGTTCCCAAAAACTTGCAATATCTGCTTCGTATCTATCTGAAACGAAGCAGTATTTATCACGTCACGAAATGATTTAATCCTCATTGCGAGTGGCGATCAGTTTCCAGTTGCCTTCATTCACCTCGACTACATAGATCGGCTTTATCGCATCGCGGTCCTGGCCGAACGAGATGCTGCCCTCCAATGCATCGAAGTCTTTCAGCGACGCCAGGGTATCGCGGACGGCCGTGCGCTCGGCAGCGAGCTTGCTTGGTTCGGCCGTCACCTTGGCGCGCGAAGCCGCCTCGGCGAGCAGGTAGACGATGTCGTAGGCGGCGGCGTCCTGCTGGTTCGGCTCGTGGCGCGCGATGCCGGCGGCCTTCGTCCGCTGGCCGAATTCCTCGGCGAAGGCCTGCGTCCGGGCATTCAGCGCGGTAAAGAACGTCGTTCCGATGGTCAGGGCCTCCCCCGCGCCTTCCATCCGCCGCGGCAATTCCGGATCGGCGATGGTGGTGCCGCCGACGAGGCGGCCCTTCACGCCCTGGCGCTTCATCTCCTTGGCGAGGTTCACCGCCGCCTCGGGCGGAGCGCCGAGCCCGATGACGTCGGCTTGCATCTGCGCGAGGCGCGAGACCTGCGGCGACAGGTCGAAGGCGTTGTACTGGAAGTCGACGCTGCCCTTCACCGGGATCTCGTACTTCGTCATCAGGCCTGGCAGCACCGCCGTGCCGATCGACTTCGACACCACGTCGTCGGTGGCATACGCGATGGCGCTGCTGGCGCTCGGCAGCTTCTTGTCCTTGAGCGTCGCCAGGACCTGGTCGATGACCTTGCCCTCGTCGCGGGTGTTGCGGAAGGCGTAGGAGAAGCCCTTGGTCAGGTTGGGTGCCGAGGACGACATCGACATCTGCACGATGCCGAGGCGCTCGCCGGCCGGGAACGCGACCCGGACCTCGCTGGAGCTGAACGGGCCGATGACCGCCATCGCCTTGTCGTCCTCGGCGAAGCGGCGGACCGCGAGGGCGGCCTGCTTCGGGTCGCCTCCGGTATCGAACTTGACCAGCCGCAGGGTATGGCCGCCGACGCCGCCCTTGGCGTTGATCTCGGCGACCGCCATGTCGACGGCCACCTCGTTGGTGTTGGCGAGGCTCACATAGGGGCCGGTCTTGGCCATCGAGAAGCCGAGGACGATCTCGGCTGCCCGGGCGCCCGGCGCCGCGAGCAGACACGCCGCCATGACCGCCCCACCGACCGTCTTGCCCGTCACTGTCATAACCGGTCCCCTCATGGTTGATTGACTGGTGGTCGGCCGATCCTGCGGCGGTCCTTCAGTGCAGCGCGGCCGGCTCGCCGGCGGCGCGGCCGAGATAGGCTTCCGCGAGGCGTGGATCGCCGGCGAGCTGCGTTGGGTCGCCCGCCATCACGATCCGCCCCAGTTCCAGCACGGCGGCCTTGTGGGCCACGGCAAGTGCCTGGGCGGTGTTCTGCTCGACGAGCAGGATCGTGATCCCGTCGCGGTTGAGCTCGCGGATCAGCGCGAACAGGTGCCCGATGAACAGCGGCGACAGGCCCAGCGACGGCTCGTCGAGCATCAGCAGCCGTGGTCTGGCGATCATCGCCCGACCGACCGCGAGCATCTGCTGCTCGCCGCCCGAGAGGCAGGACGCCGCCATGTGGCGGCGGCGGCCGAGATTGGGAAACCGCTCGTAGATCGCCGCGATGTCGCGCCGCACGCCGTCGGGATCGCGCCGACAATGGGCGCCGACCAGCAGGTTCTCCTCGATGGTCAGCGAGACCAGGATCCGGCGCCCCTCCGGCACCAGCACGAGGCCGGCGGCCAGCCGGTCCGGGACGCCCGCGGCGGTGATGTCACGGCCGTCGAAGACCACCCGCCCGCTGCGTGGGCGCACCACCCCGGCGACGGCCTTGAGCAGGCTGGTCTTGCCGGCCCCGTTGGCCCCGAGCAGGGCGACGATCCCGCCCTCGGGCACGGCGAGCGACAGGTCCTGAAGGGCGGTGACGTGGCCGTAGGCGACCGAGAGCCCGGCGATGTCGAGGAGCGTGCGCATCAGGCCGCCTGCCCCAGATAGGCCGCGCGCACCCGCTCGTCGCGCTGCACCTGCGCCAGCGTGCCCTCGGCGAGCTTCTGGCCGAAATCGAGGACCACGACGTGCTCGCAGACCTCGCCGACGAACGGCATGTCGTGCTCGACGATGAGCAAGGTGACGCCGCGGCGGCGCAGCAGGGCGAGGTGGTCGCGCAGGGCGTTGGTCTCGGTCGGGTTGAGGCCGGCGGCGGGCTCGTCGAGCATCAGCAGCGACGCCCCCGCGAGGGTGGCGCGCACGAGGTCGACCCGCTTGCGGATACCGTAGGGCAGAGCCCCGACCCCCGCCTCGGCGTAAGCCGCGAGCCCCGCCTCGGCGAGGGCGTCGATCGCCTCGCGGCGCCAGCGGTGGTGGGGGACAAGGCGGAACGGAACCAGGAGGTCGCGCAGGCCGCGCGTGGTGGCGTGCTGGCCGACGAGCAGGTTCTCCACCACCGACAGGTGGTCCATCAGTCGGACGTTCTGGAAGCTGCGTGCGATGCCGTGCCGGATGCGCCGGCGCGAGGGCAGCAGCGTGATGTCCTGCCCGGCGAGCAGGATGCGCCCGCCGTTCGGCCGGTAGACACCGCTCACGAGGTTGAACACGGTGGTCTTGCCGGCGCCGTTGGGGCCGATCAGCGCCGTCGCCTGGCCCTTGGGCACGGTGAAGCTCAGATCCTGCAGCACCTGGAGGCCGCCGAAGGCGATCGAGAGATGCTCGATGGCGAGAAGTGCGGTCATGATCCGGACACCTCCGTGCTCAGGCGCGTCTCGGCGGCCGGGCGTTCGGGGGCCAGGCGTTCGGGGGCACGGCGGCGCAGGCGCGCCGGCTAGCGGGCGCCGGCGGTCACCAGCCCCTGCGGCCGCAGGGCCATGAAGCCGATGATGAGGAGGGCGAACAGGACGTAGCGCCAGCCGCCGCCGATCCGCAGCACCTCGGGCAGCAGGGTGAAGAAGGCGGCGCCGACGAGCGGTCCCCACACCGTCTGGACCCCGCCGAGCAGGACGTACAGCACCGTGAAGATGCTCAGCGCGACGTTGAAGTGCTGCGCCTCGACGAAGCTGAAATGGTGGCCGTAGAGGCCGCCGCCGAGCCCGCCGACCACAGCCCCGAGGGTGAGCGCGCCGACCTGGACCGCCCGGACGTCGACGCCCATCAGGTCTGTCACGACCGGGTCGCTCTTGATCGCCGTGAGATAGAGGGCGAAGCGGGTGCGCGAGAGCAGCAGCATCGCGGCGACGATCGCGGCGGTCGCCGCGAACACGGCCCCGGGCCCGGCATAGGCCGTGACCGGGTAGCCGGCGGCGGCGCCGACGACGTCGAGGTTGAGGAAGATGGCGGCGATCACCTGCCCGAGGGCGAAGGTCGCGAGCGCGAGGTAGATGCCTTGAGTGCGCAGGATCGGCACCGCCACGAGGAGCGCGAGCAGGCCGGCGCAGGCGCCGCCCGCCGGGATCGCCGCACCCATCGGCCAGCCGGCCTCGTTGGTGAAGTAGGCGGCCGCGTAGGCCCCGGTCGCCATGAAGCCGGCGACGCCGAGGTTGAGCTGGCCGGCGGCCATCGGCAGGTAGACCGCGTAGGCTGCGATGACGTTGAAGCAGAGGATGACCAGAAGGCCGGACTGGTAGCCGGTCATTACAGCTTCTCCCGAGCCGGAGGACGGCCGAACAGGCCCTGCGGGCGCAGCACCATCACGGCGAGCAGCAGACCGTAGACGCTGACGTTGACGACGTCGGCGCCCAGATAGGTGATCGACAGAACTTCGGTCAGGCCGATCAGCAGACCGCCGACGACGGCGCCCCAGATGCTGCCCATGCCGCCGAGGATCATCGCGGCGACCCCCTTGAAGCCGACGCCCTCGCCCATGAACGGCGACACCTGGAGGTAGTTGAGGGCGAACAACACGCCCCCGAGCGCCGTGAACACGGCACTGAGGACGAAGATCGCCGGCACCAGCCGCCCGACATCGATGCCGAGGATCACCGCGGTCTCGCGGTTCTCGGCGATGCTGCGGACCTGCCGGCCGAGGCTGGTGCGCGACAGCACCAGGGAGATCGCCAGGACGAGCGCCAGGGCGACCGCGAGGCTGATGAGCTGGGCGCCGCCGACGACGAGGCCGGCGAAGCGCAGGTTGAAATCCGGCACCAGCGCCGGAAAGGCCTGCTGGTCGGACCCGGCGCCGACCAGGGCGAGGTTCTCCAGGAGGACCAGGAAGCCGAGCGAGCTGACGAGGGGCACCTCGGGCTCGCGCGCCTGGCTGCGACGGTAGGACAGCCGCTCGACGGCGAGCGCCACCAGCCCCGCCGCCGCGACGGCGTCCAGGATCGCGAGGCTCCAGTGCAGGCCCTTGCCGATCAGGATCCAGGTCGCCATCCCGCCGACCATGAACAGGCCCGGGATCGAGAAGTTGAGGAAGTTCAGGATGCCGATCGACAGCGTGAACGAGACCGCCACCAGGACGTAGATCGCGCCGAGCATCAGGCCGTTGACGAGTTGCTGGGCGATCATGCGGGTCGGACCTTCGGCTCGGGACCGGCGTGGGACGGAGGGGCGGTCATCGTCGGGCGGCTCAGACGGGGTCGAAGTAGTGAAGCTCGAACAGGATGCAGCCGCCCTCGGACTTGAACGGGCCGTGGAAGGCGCCCGGCGGCCGGCAGGCATAGGTGAAGGGCTTGAACGCCTCGCCGCCGTTGCCCTGCCCGTCGTTGCCGACCGTCAGGTCGCCGGAGACGAGGAAGACCTCCTCCCAGTATTCGTGGACGAAGGGCGCGGTGGTGAACACGCCGGGCTCGAAGCGCAGCAGCCGGCTGCGGCTGCCGCGCTTGCCCGCCTCGTCGAGGGCGCCCGACAGGATCTTCTGCTGGATGCCGGCGGGATAGCCCGGCGGCACTTCCCAGCCCTCTGTCATGTCGACGGCCCGGAACTCGTCATGCAGCTTGTTGATGGCCACGGTTCATCTCCTTGTCGAACGATGCGGATGCGCGGACGTCACGCGGCGCGGGCCGCCTGACGCTCGTGATCGAGGTCGTAGCTGTCGAGCATCCCGCTCACGAGGGCGCCCGCCGCCGCCCAGTCGTAGGTGCGGAACGAGTGGCCCTTGGTCACGAAGGTCGCGCCGGCATAGAACATCTCGTATTGCTGGTGGCGCGAGGCGAATTCCGAGCCGACCGCGTCCCAGGCCAGCTTGTAGAACTTGACCCGATCCTCGGCATTCGCCGCCGGCGATTGCTGCGTCTTCTCGATCAGGGCGGCGATGTCGGGATTGGCGAAATCCTCGACCGAGGACGGCAGCATGATGAGGCCGCCGCCGGCCAGCTCGCGCAGGGTGTTGAGGATCTTCGGATAGAGCTGCTGGGTGAGGGTCTGCGCCGCGTAGAGGGTGTGGCGGTCGGGGACGAAGTAGCGGCCCCTTTGCGTGCCCTTGGCCTCCATCGCCGCCACCAGCGCGTCGATCATGCCGCCCTCGGCGGCGAGCTGGCCCAGGGTCTCGCGCACCTGCGGGAAGGCGAGGATGCCGTTCATCTCGGCGGTGCGATGGGCGAGCCCGATGAGGAAGCGCACCTTCACCGACAGGCGGATCATCGCCTGGTAGTTCTGGTAGACGTGGGCCGGCGTCGCGTGGAACTGCTTCTGGCACATCGCGATGTTCTTGAACACGAACACCCGGTCCCACGGCACCTTGACGTCGTCGAAGTACAGGACGGCGTCGTTCTCGTCGAAGCGGCTCGACAGCGGGTTGTCGAAGACGTGGGCTGCGGCCGCCTCGTAGGATTTGCGCGACAGGATCTTCAGCCCGGCCGTGTCCATCGGGATGGCGAAGGACACGGCATAGGGCTCGTCGCCGGGCTGGAGCGGCTGGATGCAGGTGACCAGCACCTCGTTGGCCATGATGCCGCCAGTGGCGAGCATCTTGGCGCCGCGCACCGTGATGCCGGCGGCGTCCTGGTCGACCACGCCCGCGGTCAGGAAGGCGTCCTTCTGCTGCGCGGCGCTCTTCGAGCGGTCGGCCTGCGGGTTGATGATGACGTAGGTGAGATAGAGGTCGTTGTCGCGGGCATGGGTGTAGTAGTCGGCCAGCGCCCGGGCCCGGTCGCGGTCGTATTCCTCGAACACGTCGAGCCCCATGACCATCCCGGCGATGCAGGAGGCGACGTGGTCCGGGGCGCGGCCGAGGAAGCCGGCATGCAGGCCGGTCCAGGCCTCGAGGCCCTGCCGGCGGGTGACGAGGTCGCCGTAAGACTCCGGCAATTGCCAGATGCGGTTGGCGCGCCCGCCCTCCGGCGTCACGAAGCTCATCAGGTCGGCCTGCGCGGGATCGCTGGCAAAGTCGAACAGGCGGCCGACCGAGGCAATCGTGCGGGCGAAGGCCGGGTGACGGGTCGCGTCGTCGACGCGCTGGCCATCGATATAGAGAGCCCGCCGGTCCTTCAGCGAGGCGATGTGCTGGCTTCCGGTCTTCATGGTGGCTTCCTTCCCGGGATGATTCGCCGGAGCGCTGCCGCTTCGGCGCGGATGTGGCGACGCGAGACGGAGCCGGGCTTCTCGGCCCGGTTCAGTAATGGATCGGCAGGGGCCACTCGGGCGCGCGGTCGTCGCCCGTGCAAAGGCTGTGGTAGCGGCCGCGGAAGAACACGAGCGGCGGCGCGTCGCCATGGGCCGTGAAGCGCACGACGCGGCCGAGGAAGATCTCATGGTCGCCGCCGTCGTGGCGGGCGAAAGGCTCGCACTCGAAATGCGCCAGCGCCCCGATGAGCAGCGGCGCCTCGGCGTGGCCGAGGGTGTGTTCGACCGCACTCCACTTGTCGCTCAACGAGCGGGCGAACTGGTTCGACAGTGTTTCCTGCGACCGGCTGAGAATGTTGACGGCGTAGCCCGCCGCCTCCCGCATCGACGGCAGGCTGTGCGCCCGGCGGTCGACGCTGAACAGGATCAGCGGCGGATCGAGCGAGACCGAATTGAACGAACTCATCGTGAGCCCGATCGCCTCGCCACCGCCGCCGCGCGCCGTGATGACGGCGACGCCGGTGGCGAATTGCGACAAGGCAGACCGGAATGCGCGCTGATCGAAGGCCATCGCCCGTCTCCGCGAGATAGCTTTGATACAAAGCTATCTCCAGGAATCAGGCAAGCCCATTCTTTCGGCTAATCCTGCCTGCGGATTGGGCGCGGCACCCCGAGGCCGGTGCGGTGCCCCAGGCGAGTGCCGGCGCGGCTATTCGGCTCCCGGACCCTCGTTCGTGCCCTGGTCGGCCAGCGCCTCCAGGAGCGCGGTGGCGTCGTCCCCGCACGGTACCAGGCGGGCCATCAGGCCGGCGAGGACCCGGAATTCCTCGGCGCTGAGGCAGCCGAACAGGGCGTCGTTCACGGGAGCGAGGACCGGGCGCAGGCCGACGAGGCGGCGGCGCCCCTCGTCGGTGAGGCTCAGCAGCACCCGACGCCGGTCGCGCTCGTGGCGGCGCTTCGCCACCAGCCCCTCGGTGACGAGCTTGTTGACCTCGATCGTCACGAAGGCGCCCGACAGATGCAGGTGCTCGGCGAGCTGGCTGACGCCGACCCCGTCATTCCCCTCCAGATGGGCGATCGAGATCAATGTCGTGTAGGCGACGCCCGACAGGCCGATGCGCGATCCGAACCCGGCGCGGCACTGGGCCACGCGGGCGCTGAAGGCCAGGAAGTTCTGGATGAAGGCCCGGAACTCGATGTCGTTCTGGCCCGGCATCAGCTCGGGCTTGGAGACGGTGTAAGCGGACACGAAGGCTCCCCGGCGCGGCGTCGCCGGGCTTGAGGTCGCGTCATCGCCTGTGCCTGTCAATTGTCCCGGGCTCGGGGCAGGCATCGCCGCGGCGCAACGTCCTTGCGCCGCGTGCGAGGCGTTGACCGGTATACATGCGCGGGTTTGGATAATATGGCCCGTATTGATGGATCGATGGTGCCCCGGGGCCGACATCCGCCCGGGTTCCGGACCCATTCCGCGACCGGCTGATCCCGCGGCGCACCGTCATGGAAAGGCTTGCCGACATGCCGCGACCGATCGCAGCCCGCAGAACCTGGATCTTCGCTGCAGGGGCCGACGAGGCCGCCCTGCGCCGGGCTGCCGAGGCCCGGCCGGACGTGCTGATCCAGGATCTCGAGGACTTCACGCCGCCGCAGCTCAAGCGCCAGGCCCGCCTGCTGTGCCGCCGGACTGCCGACCTGTGCCGCGAGGCCGGCGTGATCCCGGCTCTACGCATCAATCCGCTCGAACATGTTGGGCACGAGGACCTCGCCGCCGCGATGCAGGCCGGAATCGGGGTGATCCTGCTCGCAAAGACGGCCGGTCCCGAGCAGGTCGCCACCCTCGACCGGGCGATCACCCGGCACGAGCGCGATCTCGGACTCGCCGTTGGCGCGACCGAGATCGTGCCGAACGTCGAGACCGCGGCGGCCTTGGTGCGCATCACCACCCTCGCCGAGGCCAGTTCGCGGGTGACCGCGATGCTGATGGCGAGCGAGGACATGGCCGCCGATCTCGGGGTCGGCCGGAGTCCGGGCTCCGAGGAGCTGGCCTATGCCCGGTCGCGGTTCCTGTTCGAGTGTGTCGCCGCCGGGGTTCTGGCGATCGACTGTCCCTACACCTTCTCCCGCCGCGAGGACATCGACCGCGACCTCGACTTCGCGATCGCCCGCGGGTTCAAGGCAAAGGCGCTGGTCGATCCCGCCCAGGTCGCCCATGTCAGCGCCCGGCTGACCCCCTCCGAGGAGCAGATGAAGGCGGCCCGGCGCCTGATCTCGGTGTTCGAGCAGGCCCGCGCCGAGGGCCGCACTCCGGCGGAACTCGACGGCCACCGCATCGAGGTGCCGTCCTACAAGGCGGCCCTCCGGCTGCTCGAACGGGCCGCCGTGCTGGGCGTGGGGTGACCCGCATCCGAGTCGTAGCAGCTTGCCCCGAGACCTCCCTGATGCGAGCAGGTGCAGGCTGCAGCAGAACCGAGGGCATCGGAAAGTCCGCTGCATGGTGACGAGCGGCGATCCGCGTATCCCAGCAGGCGCCGCGCCGAGGCGATGACCTGGCGCGTCTGGGGGCTCAGCCGCTCCCGGACCGCCTGCCGCTCGTAATGCCTCAGCTGCGCGACGAGATCCTCGTCGTCCGAAGTCCCGTGCTGCGGGCCGCCGAGCACGGATTCCGTGATCGCCCGTCTCAGCGACGCCTCGAAAGTGTCGTCGGTCTGTACCTGCCATACGACCATGATGTCTCCTCCTTCCACGAAGCGGAGGATGTCTCGACGAGCCGGGTTACGCCACGATGTCAGATCACCTGACGTACGAGACACTGCTTACGGGGCGTGTTCTTGCGCACATGAGGGGCGGATGCTGCCTCGGCCGATCCGCTCTTACGGGTCGGGCGATCGGGGTGCCGGATGTTATGATCGTCATCATCAGCCGGACATCTGAAATCATCCCGTAGCTCGGGCTTTCGACGATCCTCGCGCAACACCGGTAGCGAGGATCGACCGATGGATGGACCCGAAGACCCGACCCGGTACGCCGGCATGCTCCAGCCCGCGGCGGGCGTCCCGACGCTGACGGTGGCGGAGCTGGAGGCCGACCCGCACGGCGTGTTCCGTGCCTGGCGGCCCCGTCTGCCCGTCGTCGGCCACGAGATCGCGGGTGCCGTCGTCCTGCGCTCCACCGATGTCGACCGGCTGATGCGCGACCAGCGCCTCCAGGCGACGGAGACGCTCTATCCGGAGACCCGCGGGATCCGGGCGGGCGCGCTGTTCGACCTGTTCGCGCACGGCATGCTCACCGCCAACGGGGCGGCCCATCGCCGGCGCCGCTCGCCGTTCACCCGCACCTTCGCGGCCCGGATGATCGAGGCCTTGCGGCCGCGGATTCGCGCCGCCGCGGAGATGCTCGTCCGCGACTGGATGCCCGACGGTGAGGTCGACCTCGTCGAGCGCTACACTTCCCTGATCCCGGCCCGGACCATCGCGGACATCCTCGGCCTCCCGCACGAGGACGTCCCGCGCTTCACGCGGCTCGCCTACGAGGTCTCCCGGGTGCTGAGCTTCACCTTCGGACCGGAGGACATCCCGGATCTCGAGGCGGCGGCGGTCGCGCTGCAGGACTATGTGGAGGCGCTCATCGAGGTGCGGCGGTCCGCGCCGCGGGACGATTTCCTGTCGCGCTTCCTCGCGGAGGCCGAGTCGGCGGGCGAACTCACGCCGCAGGAGGTCGTCGTCCAGCTCGTGCAGATGATCATCGGCGGCACCGACACGACCCGGGTCGCCGGCGCGATGCAGACGGCCCTGCTGCTGCGCCACCCGGAGCAATGGGCGGCGGTCGGCCGGGACCCCGGCCTGATCCCGGCCGCGGTGGCGGAATCCCTCCGCTACGAGCCGAGCGTCGGTTCCGCCGCCCGGGCCGCCCGGGAGGAGATCCGCCTCGACGGGCACGTCGTGCCGGCGGGGAGCCTCATCCTGCTCTCGACGATGTCGGCTTCCCGCGACGAGGCGGCCTATGCCCGGCCCGACACGTTCGACATCCGGCGCACCGACCTGCCGCGCCTGCATCCGATCTTCGGCGGCGGCGCGCACCGGTGCATCGGCGAGGCCCTGGCACGGGTCGAGCTGGAGGAAGGGCTGGGCGCCCTGATGCGCCTCGCCCCGCGCCTGCGCCTCGCAGGGGCGATGCCGGTGCTCCGGGGCCACAGCGGCATCCGCCGCATCGATGCGCTGCGGGTCGCCGTCTGAGCACCATTCGCTGAAGTGGTTGCCGGTTCGGCGATAAAAATGATGCAAAATCAAGCAACTAAGCAGAGTTGCGCCATGCAACTCTGCTTAGGCCTCACGCCCGCTGCCGCCGCCGGTTCGGCCGCGATCCGCGCCCGCGCCGTCACGGGCCGCCCCGAGCCTGCCTCCCAGGCGTCCCGACGGATCGCGCGGCACCCACCCTCTTCCTGCCGACAAGGACGCGCGATGAAGGTCCTCCTCTGCTCGACGCCCGCCACGGGCCATCTCAACCCCCTGCTGGCCATCGCCCGCATGCTGACCGACGACGGCCACGAGGTCATGGTCCTGTCCGGCTCGGCCTTCCGCGGCCGCATCGTGGCGGCGGGTGCCCGCTTCATGGCCCTGCCGGGCCGCGCGGATTTCGACGGCCGCGACCTCCACGTCGTCGTGCCCGAGCTGGCCCGGACCCCGCCCGGCCCGGACTGGCTGCGCGTCGCCATGGAGCGGATCTTCGTCGACCGGATCCCCGACCAGCATCGGGGATTGCAGGCGGCGCTGCAGGCCTTTCCCGCTCCGGTGGTGATCGGCGACGACATGTTCTTCGGTGCCCTGCCGTCCCTGCTCGGGCCGCGGGCGGAGCGCCCCGCGATCGTCCTGTGCGGCACCTCGATCCTCCATTGCCTCCGCCCCGACGGGGCCCCGGCCTTCCTGGGTCTGCCGCCGGCCGGATCGCCTGAGCAGGAGGCGGCCTACGCGCGGCTGGCCGAGGCCTACGACGCCGCGGTCGACCGGCCGGTCCGGCTGAGGCTCGCCGCAATCCTGGCCGAGCTCGGCCTGGCCTCCCCACCCTGGCCGCTCTTCGACGCGGTGGTGCGGCTCGCCGACACCTACCTGCAGCTCACCGCCCCGGGCTTCGAGTACCCTTTCGCCTATCCGCCGACCGTCCGCTTCGTCGGAGCCCTGCCGATCGTCCCGGACCAGGCGCCGCTCCCGCCCTGGGCGAACGAGCTCGACGGCACCCGCAAGGTCGTGCTCGTCACCCAGGGCACGGTCGCGAACCACGATTTCGGGCAGCTCGTCGGCCCGGCCCTCGCGGCCCTCGCCGCTGAGCCCGATATCCTGAC